>JBFHXQ010000105.1:0-8980 GCA_041598895.1 Woeseiaceae bacterium
ATTCACGCAGCGTCGAACGACGGCACGACGGACAGGATTCACCTGATCTTCGAATGCTACAACATGGACGACTACGGCAAACCCGACTGAGGGCGGTAAGGCATCTGCAGGTCTTCTGCGCGAACAGCCATCTCAGGCTCGATCGTCTGCTTGCGTGCCGGCCGCTCGCTGAGCTTAACTGCCGAACAGCTGCGGTCGCTCCCACGCGATCGATCCGTTTGGGTCACTTGCGTCGATCGTACGGGCGCATTCGTGCCCGGAATACACGGCGTGGACTATGGCGCCCGGAACCCGGCAATCGCCGATTGCCCGCACGCCGCTGATGCCGGCATCCGCGAGCGCGTCTGCATCTGACGTCAGTTCCCGGTACAGATCGTCATTCGGCGTCCTGATGCCCACGACAACGAGGGCACCGCAGTCGAGCGTTCGCACCGTCCTGTCCCGGTAGATGCTCGTCAGCTCGACCGCGCCGTTATCGAACCCGGTGACGATGTGCTCGAGCTCGGTTTTTATGCCGAGCTCGATCATTCGCGACCGGATCTCGGCCAGCTCGTTGTTCATGAACGTCCAGGCGGACACCGCATTCGCATTCGTGACGATCGTGACGTCGTGACTCTTGCTTCGCAGCAGCTCGGCCAGGCAGCCACCCATGTAGTAGTGATCGAAATCGTATATGACGACGGGACCCTCGAGTGACGCGCCGGCCAGCACGTCGTCCGGCGTGAACACCGCGTCGCTTTCGATGCCGTGATACGGGTAGCCGTCGGCGCCGAGGATGTCGGTCGTCCATTTTGCGCCGGTCGCGATGACGGCGTGGTCGCAACCGAAGTCGATGACGTCCTGGGGCGACAGCCGGCTGTCGCGATAGATGTCCACGTTGGCCATTGCCTGGATCAGGTTCGTGCGATAGTCGCGCACGCGAGCCCAGGTCGCAAGGCCCGGCAGCTGCGACTCGATCGCTACCCTGCCGCCCAGATCGTCGCCGGCCTCGGCTAGCGTGACGGCAAAACCGCGCTGGCCGAGCGATTTGGCGCATTCGAGTCCTGCGGGTCCTGCGCCAACGACGAGAATCTTCGTGTCGGGATCGCCTGCCGGAATCCGTTCCGGGTGCCAGCCGCGTCGCCACTCCTCGCCCATCGTCGGATTCTGCGTGCAGCGGATCGGCACGCAGTCGTGGTACCCCGACACGCAGATGTTGCAGCCGATGCACTCGCGGATCTCGTCCTCACGGCCTTCGTTGATCTTGTTGGGCAGGAACGGGTCGGCGATCGACGGGCGCGCCGCGCCGATCAGGTCGAGTATGCCGCGCCGCACCTGGCTGACCATCGCGTCCGGCGACGTAAAGCGGCCGACGCCGACAACGGGCTTCGACGTGAGCGCCTTCGCAAAGCTGACCGTCGGCTCCTGCGCACCCTGCTCGCTGAATCGCGCCGACGCCGTTTCGACCACCCAGCTCGACGACTTCAGATCCCAGAGGTCCGGCAGATCCGCCAGCATCGAGACGATTTCGTGCGCTTCGGACGCCATCGTTTCACCGGGCACCCGCAGCAGCTCGTCGGTGCTGAAGCGCAGCGCGACGGCACAACTGTCACCCACGGCTTCTCTGATGTCCTCGACGATCTCGCGCGTCAGCCTGACGCGATTCTCGAGGCTGCCGCCGTACTCGTCCTTCCGCTTGTTGACCCATGGCAGCAGGAACTGATACGGCCCGAAATTCATGCCCGAGTAGATGTACACGATGTCGAAGCCGGCCGATTTCGCGCGCCTTGCGGCAGCGACGTGCCAGCGGCGAAAGTCGCGAATATCCTGCTTGTCCATCACCCGGGACTTGGCCAGGTTCAGCCAGCCCGGATACGTCGATTCCGCCGCAATGCCGGACGCCGACATCAACGGCATTCGCGTGAGGCGGTTCCCGGTACCGCCACCGCCGTGCCACAACTCGACACCCGCAAGCGCGCCGTGCCGATGAACGGCGTCGACCATCAGCGCATGCACCTTGATGTCTTCATCGTCCCATAGCCTGCTGTAGGGCAGCGGCGCATCGTCGGACGTCGGATGAATCGAGCAGTAGCCGGTATTGACGACCCCCCAACCGCCTTCGGCGCGAATCGCACGCATGGCTGACCGCGTGTGCGGCATCTGGTTGCCGGTGCCGAGTGCGTGCGGCGTGCAGTAGAAACGGTTCGGTGCGGTTACCGGACCGATCTTTACGGGCTCGAAAAGAATGTCGTAGCGGGGATTTCTGCTCACCTTGGTTGCCTATGTACAAATATCGCCCGGGAATGGAGTGGCGCTGACGGCTAGCGTACGATGCCGAAACATGAAAGGCTATTCCGCATTCTCACTCGTCGGCCACGCGCTCCGGGGCCACCGACACTGGAAGCCTCTCTGGCGCAATCCAAAGCTGAAAAAATCCTACGATGTCGTGATCATCGGCGCGGGTGGCCATGGCCTGTCGACCGCATACTATCTCGCGAAAAAGCATGGCGTACGCAACGTTGCCGTGCTCGAGAAGGGATTCCTCGGTGGCGGCAACACCGGCCGCAATACCCAGGTGACGCGATCGAATTATTTCTGGCCACAGAGTGCCGCGTTTTTCGATCATTCACTCAAGCTTTACGAAAAGCTCGGCCTCGATCTCAACTTCAATATCATGTTGAGCCAGCGTGGCGTGCTGACGCTGGCACACAGCGACCACGACCTGGAGAGCCTGCGGCGAAGGGCCAATGCGATTCGCATCAACGGCATAGATTCCGAGTTACTGACACCCGACGACATCAAGGAACTCGTACCTCTCATCAATCTGGATGCCCGTTACCCCATCCATGGAGGCTTCATCCAGCGGCGGGCGGGTATTTCACGCCATGACGCCGTCGCCTGGGGGTTTGCACGCGCGGCCGACACGCATGGCGTGAACATCATCCAGCAGTGCGAGGTGACCGGTTTCGATATCGCGGACGGCAAGATCCGCGGCGTTCGTACGACCCTTGGCGACGTTGCGGCGGGCAAAGTCTGTATTGCCGTCGCAGGAAATACGAGCGTACTGGCGGCAATGGCGGGATTGCGCATGCCGATCACGAGCATGGCACTGCAGGCGATGGTCAGCGAACCCGTCAAACCCTGCCTCGATACGATGCTGACGTCATCGGCGATCCATATGTACGTGAGCCAGTCCGACCGGGGAGAGATCGTGCTGGGTGGCAGAGCCGATGCGTACACGAGTTACGCACAGCGCGGTGGCATACCGACCGTCGAAGAAAACGTTGCCGCGCTGCTGGAGCTCATCCCGGCCTTCGGCTCGCTCAGGCTCATGCGCCAGTGGGCCGGCATTACCGACATCACGCCGGACACGACGCCGATCATGGGCAAGACACCCATGCGGAATCTGTATATTACCGGCGGCTGGGGCACGGGCGGCTACAAGGCAATTCCGGCCGGCGGCGACACCATGGCCTACACGATTGCGAATGACGAGCCGCACATGCTCATCGCCGATTTCGGGTTGGAGCGTTTCGAACGGGGGGCACTGATCGACGAGGGCGGCGCATCCGGAGTGGCGCACTGATGTTGCGGATCGCCTGTCCCTACTGCGGCACTCGCGACGAGGTCGAGTTTCACTGGGGCGGCGACGCACACGTTGCGCGCCCGGGTCCGGAAGTCGGCGACGCCGAGTGGTCGGACTACGTCTTCAGTCGTGAGAACACCAAAGGCGTGCAGCTGGAGCGCTGGTGTCACGTCTTCGGCTGCGGCCAGTGGTTCAACGTGGCGCGCAACACGCTGACGCACGAAATCCATGCCGTTTACCGGATGGGCGATGCGGCGCCCGACCCGGATCGATGAGTCAGCCGTTTCGCACTGCGCAGGGCGGGCGTATCGAACGCTCTAAGCCGCTGCTGTTTACATTCAACGGCGAGCCGATGCAGGGGTACGCTGGCGATACGCTCGCGTCGGCCATGCTCGCAAACGGCGTGAGAACCGTGAGCCGCAGTTTCAAGTTTCACAGACCCCGCGGCATCGTCTCGGCCGGCGTAGAGGAGTCCGGCGGGCTGCTCGCTGCCGACTACGGTTGCGGCCTGCTGCCGATCGTTCGCGCAACGCAATTGCCGCTCGTCGACGGCGTGCGTGCCGAGTCACAAAACTGCTTTCCGTCGCTGAATTTCGATCTCCTGCGAATCCTCGATTACACGCGGTCGCTGTGGCCTGCCGGTTTCTATAACAAGGTCTTCAAATGGCCGAACTGGCATGCGTTCGAATGGGCGGTTCGCCGCACCGCCGGGCTCGGCCGCTTACCGGAGCGCATCGGTCCACTGCGGTGCTGTCACATGAATGCGCACTGCGACGTGCTCGTCGTCGGCGCGGGGCCCGCAGGACTGGCGGCAGCGCTCGACGCAGCACGCGCGGGCGACGACGTATTGCTGGTCGAGCAGGACCGCGAGCCCGGCGGTTCACTGCTCCATGATCCGGCCGAAATCGACGGCCAGAAACCGGCCGACTGGTTGCGGAACGCGGTGGACGCACTGCAATGCTCGCCCAACGTAAGCGTCATGCTGTCCGCCACCGCGGTCGGCTATTACGACTGCAACGTGCTGACGATTCACGACCGTTCGGCGGCGTACCGGCGCGACGAGCCGGTCGAGGTTTTCTGGAAGGTGCGCGCGGAGCGCGTCGTGCTGGCAACCGGCGCCATCGAGCAGCCGCTCATGTTCGGCAATAACGACCTGCCCGGCATCATGCTGGCAGGCGCGATGCGCCAGTACGCGGCTCGCTACGGAGTGCGGTGTGGCCAGCGCATCGTGGGCATCGTCAACAACGACCTGGCGTGGCAGTCGATCACTGCGCTGCCCGCTGCGGGCATCGAGGTGGCCGCGATCATCGACACGCGTGACAGCATTGACGATGCGCTCATTGACGTCGCACGGCAGGCCGGCATCGACGTGTATCCCGGATCGGTTCCAATCGCTGCGGGTGGGTCACGGGCCGTCCGGAAGCTGCAGTTTCGCGATGCGCAGAAGCATCCACGAACGATCGAGTGTGACGCAATCGCGATGTCCGGCGGCATGAGCCCGACGATTCACCTGTACTCGCAGGCCGGTGGCCGTCTGCGTTACGACGAGGCGCTCGCATGCTTCGTGCCGCAACATTGCAGGCAGAGCGTCGCCGTGGTCGGTGCCGCAAACGGCGAGTTTGCGGTGCCGCAAACGTACAACATCGGCCTGCGCAAGCCTTCACCTGCCAAAACAGGCTGCCAGTGGATCGATTTCCTGCACGACGTTACTGCATCGGACATCGAGCTCGCCTGCCGCGAAAACCTCCGTTCGGTCGAGCACATCAAGCGGTACACGACCACGGGCATGGCCGTCGACCAGGGCAAGACGAGCAACCTGAATGCGCTGACGCTGCTGGGTGACCTCACCGGGCGCCATGTCGGTGACGTCGGCACGACGACTTTCCGACCGATGTTCATGCCGGTGACGATGGCCGCGATTGCCGGCATTCGGCGCGGCGACCTCTATGCGCCGGCGAAGCGCCTGCCGGCGCATGACTGGCACGCCGCCAGGGGCGCCGAATTCGAGGACTACGGAGGCTGGGATCGCCCCGCGTATTACGGCGAGGACCGCGACGCGTGCATTCGTCGCGAGACGCTACTGGTCCGCGAATCCGTCGGCCTGTTTGACGCATCGCCCCTCGGCAAGATCGAGGTCAAGGGGCCCGATGCCGCGGAATTCCTGAATCGTATCTACGTCAACACGGTGGCGACGCTCGAGCAAGGCAGGGTTCGCTATGGCCTGATGCTCGATGAGAACGGCATCATCATCGACGACGGCGTTTTCGTCCGCCTCGCCGAGGACCATTTCCTGGTCAACACGACGTCGGGGCACGCCGACCGAATCACGGCATGGCTCGAAGAGTGGCATCAATGCGAGTGGTCCGACCTTGATCTCGTTATGAATCCCGTAACGTCGCAGTGGGCTGTCGTCACCGTGGCCGGACCGGGGGCGCGTGACGTGCTGAGCACACTGCCCGGCCTGATCGATCTGTCGACCGACCGGTTTGCCCACATGCGCTTTGCCAGCGGCGCGTTCGATGACGGCACGCCGTATCGCATCCAGCGCGTGAGCTTCACCGGCGAGCAAAGCTACGAGCTGAGTGTGCCGGCCGGATTCGCCACCGAATACTTCGAGCGCATCTGGCAGGCCGGCAAGGCCCACGGGATCGGCCTTTTTGGCGCCGAGAGCCTGATGATCCTGAGACTGGAGAAAGGTTTTCTGCACGTTGGCACCGATACGGACGGCTCGACGAATCCGCTCGACGTCGGCTTCGGCAGGGTTGTCGCGAACAAGCGGACTGATTTTGTCGGCGCGCGGTCGCTCCAGCGCGACAATGACAGGCGCGCTGATCGCCGGCAATTGATCGGCTTCGAGCTCGGTAACGCGCGCGAAACTGTCCTTGCCGGCGCACACGTCGTTACCGGACGCGGCGCTGCGCGCCGCAGCGAAGGCTTCGTAACGTCGGCCTGCAGGAGCCCGACGCTCGGCAAGACGATCGGCCTGGCGCTGCTCGAGCGTGGCCACGAGCGCAATGGCGAGGAAATCGAACTGTTCGACCAGGATCGGGTGGTATCGGCGCGGATCGTCGACGCCTGCTTTTACGATCCCGACGGGGAACGCATGCGTGGCTGATCAAATTGGCAGCGACGTGCGTATCGATCGGGTCACCGGTCTGTCGATCGTGTCCCTGAAAGTGTCCCGGAACCAGCTCGACAGCGCGCGCAAAACGTTGCAGCTGGCAAAACCTCTCGAGGTTGCCGGCGACGATCCGCGTAGCCTGTGGCTCGGCCCGGATCGCTGGCTGCTCGTCAGCGATACCGTGACGGCGGATACTGTCATCGTTTCCTGCACCCGGGGGCTTGCCGGGATACTGCACAACGCCGTGGACTACTCGTCGGGGCTTGCGGTACTCAGGGTCGCCGGCCGGCGCGCGCCGCTGCTGCTGGCCACAGGGACCGGCATCGACCTCCGACCGGCGCGATTCCCGGCGGGCACGTGCTGCAGAACGCGGCTTGGACAGGTTGCCACGGTGATCGTTTCCGAGGCGCCGGACGTGTTCGATCTGTACGTCGATCGCAGCTACGAGACCTACCTGACCGACTGGCTTGCCGAGTCGGCGAGCATCTACACCTCATACGCAGGTTAGACAGCGGCGGATCACATTTTTCCTGCCGACCAGATTTGTATCGCCCCCGGCCCGAGTCGTCGAACGGTAATGATTTCCGTTCAGATCGGGACGCGTAACGTCGCCTTGCCGCTTCCGGCCCGCGCAGGCGGAACCGGCCATTCGCGTTTCCGCCGCACTGTTGCCGGCACGTTGTCGGTATTTTGGACGAAGGGATCCGTCAGGCGACCTTTAGTGCGGATTTACATCGAATGAAATGCACAGACGACTGCGCTTGCTGTGAAAGGGAACGGTTCTGTGAAACAGGGATGACGGAAACATGACAAGATCCCCTTCCGTCACCGGAATCGTTTCCCTGGGGTAATCGTCACTCAGGATAGGTAGATTGTTGCCATGCAGCCCGAACTCGATATTGCCCTCATCCCCGTCTTTTGCCGGCATTTCCAGATAAATCACACCACTTAGCCATCCTGCCGGATGATTGTGCAACGTGAGATGGCCACCCTGCTGCATCAAAACGTACCATGCTGTCATGCTGTAGTTTTGTGGCCACTCTTTGATGTAGAGGCAATCACTTGCAGCGTGGCTCGAGACGTAATCGGCGACTTCCGTTCTGAGCATTTGGTGAAGGTCAGCCACAGACCCACGCGGGTCTACGAACAGCGTAGGTGCGGATTGAAAACCACAGTGCAGGAGCGGCTGATTCCCACCGCATAAGTCAAGCTCGAGGAGCTGTTTCCTGAGCGCATCGAAAAATTTGCTGCGTTCCTGGGTTGCCGAACTGAGATTTTTGACGGAAATAAAATCCATGGCATTAGCACAGAACGGATACGGGTCCGCACACTTGAATTGATTGGACGCGAATGCGCTGATCGCTGCAACGCCGACATTTGTTCTGTCTTCTGACATGATACGTTCAAGTTCCCGATAAAACCTTTCCTTGTCCCGGCGCGCGTAAATACATTCCAGCAAGTTCGTGCGGGACAGACTCGTATCGGCTTTTTCGAGACTACGAATCGCTTCGTCGAGCCGTCCGAGCTCTTGAAGCGTGCTCCCCTCGTTACGACGCGCCATTGCGAAATCCGGCTGCGCGGCAAGCGCCTTTCGAAAACTGGTAACGGCTTCTTCGAGTTTTCCGAGCGTTCGGAGCAGATTGCCCATTTCATTGTATGCACCGGCATGCTTCGGATCGAGGTCGACAACGGCCTGATAGGCATCGAGGGCTTCTTCGAGCCTCCCGAGTCCTCGCAGGGAATCGCCGAGATTCATCAGTGCAACAATGTTGTCCGGCTGAATTCCGAGGGCGTTTTTATAACTGACGAAACCGTCATCGAATCGACCGAGAGAACACAGTGCAACACCCAGGTTGACGTGTGCATCAAAGAAATCGGACCGGATAGCAACGGCTCTCCGAAATTCCGCAATCCCGTCGTGAACGTTTCCCAGCTTGCATTGGGTGAGGCCCAGGTTGTTATGCGTCTCTGCGAGCTCCGGATTCCTGGCAAGTGCGCGACGGTAGCTCGCCGCCGCATCCTGCGTCCTGCCCAGCGCGCTCAGAGATATGCCCAGGTTGTGGTGCGCCTCGGCACTGTCAGGATTGATTTCAATGGATTTCGTTATCAGATCCACCGCAATGTCATGCTTGCCGATTCGCATGGCAATGAAACCAAGCATGGCCAACGCGACATGCTGATTTGGATCAGCCCTCAGTATGTGCTGATAGACATGTTCCGCATCGGCCAATCGGCCGGCATCATAGTATTGTGCAGCACGATCGAGCGCCTCGCGGGTGGTCAATGTCTGCTCG
>JBFHXQ010000106.1:0-8980 GCA_041598895.1 Woeseiaceae bacterium
ACCATCGCCTCGGCAATCGGCGTCGCGCGCAGCCCGACGCACGGATCGTGGCGCCCACCGGTGACGATTTGCGTCGTTTTGCCGGACCTGTCGATCGTCTTACCGGGCACGGAAATACTGGACGTCGGCTTGAGCGCGATGCTGGCAAGAATATCCTGGCCCGACGATATGCCGCCGAGCGTGCCGCCGGCATCGTTCTTCGCGAAGCCGTCCGGACCGATTTCGTCGCGGTGCTCACTGCCGCGCTGCGTCACCGAGGCAAACCCGGCGCCAATTTCGACGCCCTTCACGGCATTGATGCTCATCAGGCCGTGCGCAAGCCCGGCCTCGAGCTTGTCGAACACGGGCTCACCGAGACCGACCGGAACATTTTGCGCGAGCACGCTGATTTTCGCACCGATCGAATCGCCGTCCTCGCGAAGCTCGTCCATGAACGACTCCAGTTGCGGGACCTGCCCGGGGTCCGCGCAGAAAAACGGGTTCTGATCGACAGCGTCCAGGTCGACCGCGCCGAGCACAATCGGACCGAGCTGCGCGAGATATCCCCGGACTTCGATGCCGACTCTCTCGCGCAGGTATTTTCTCGCTATTGCACCGGCGGCGACGCGCATTGTCGTTTCCCGCGCGGATGACCGACCTCCCCCGCGATAATCACGAATGCCGTATTTATGCTGATAGGTGTAGTCCGCGTGTCCCGGCCTGAATTTATCCTTGATGTCGCCGTAGTCCTTCGAACGCTGATCCCTGTTTTCGATGACGAGGCCGATCGGCGTCCCGGTCGTCCTGCCCTCGAACGTACCTGACAGGATCTGTACCTGGTCGGGCTCGTTGCGTTGCGTCGTATGCCGGGACCGTCCAGGCCGGCGGCGATCAAGATCGCGCTGAATGTCCGCTTCGTCGAGATCGAGCCCCGGCGGGCAACCATCGACTATGCAGCCCAATGCGCGGCCGTGACTCTCGCCGAACGTCGTCACCACGAAGCTGCGCCCAAAACTGTTACCCGACATGCCCTGATTTCCCGTCAGCCGTGCTCGAGATCGTCTCTACTCAACACAAATACGCCCGATCCGCCATGCTCGAACTCCAGCCACACAAATGCAATACCCGGATAGCGTTTTTCGAGCGCAGCCTGGCTGTTTCCGACTTCGCAGACCAAGAGACCGCCGTCGCTGAGAAACGCCGGCGCCGATTCGAGAATCCGCGCCACGGCGTCGAGGCCGTCTGTGCCTGCGGCCAGACCCAGGGCGGGCTCGTGGCGAAATTCAGTCGGCAGCGCCGCCATGTCGGCCGCATCGACGTAGGGCGGATTGCTGACGATCAGATCGTAGCGTCGACCGCCCAGTTCGGCGAACAGGTCCGACTCAAGGAGCGTCACGCGATTGGCAACGCCGTGGCGGCGAACGTTGATGCGTGCAACGTCGAGCGCGTCGGGTGAGATGTCGACCGCATCGATAGTGGCGTCCGGATACGCCAGCGCCAGCGCAATCGCGATGCAGCCGCAGCCCGTGCCGAGGTCCGCGACAGCCTTGATGCCATCGGCGCGAATCCACGGCTGGAATCGATCCTCGATCAACTCGGCGATCGGCGAACGGGGCACCAGCACACGGTTGTCCACGAAAAACTCGAGTCCGCCGAACCAGGCCTGGTTCACCAGGTAGGCCATCGGGATGCGCTCCTCGATCCGGCGTCGGGCCACGGCCTCGATCGCAGCCTGTTCGGCCGCGGATACCGAACGCGCATAAGCCTCCGCTGACGCGTCATGCTCGAGTCCCAACTGCGCAAACACGAGCCAGGCCGCTTCATCCACCGGATTGTCGGTGCCATGACCGTAGTGCAGGCCGGCTTCCGTAAAACGATCAGCCAGCCTTCGAGTCAGTGCTTCCACGGTGAGCGACTTGTCCTGTATGTCCGTCATTTACGCCACGCAAAGGGAATCGGCGCGCGCGAATTTACCAGATGCGGCGTCCAAAAACCTGACGGACCACCCGCCGCCAAACGAGCTCCCGGGGCCAGCTTTTTCCCGACGGACGGCGGCCAGACGCAAGTGCCGCGTCCCTGTAGAATCACCGGCTCCGAAACCGCGCTCCTACTCGCCACAATGACAACGACGCTATGAGATTCAGCCGTTTTCTTCTTGCGCTCGTTGCAGGTACGGCGATGGCCGTTGGCATCTTCGTCGGCTATCGTCTGCTCGCGCCCGATCCGGTTCCTACCGCGGCGACCGTGCTGCCGCAGCCGATGCCACTTCCGAACTTCGAGCTCGTCAGTAGCGCAGGACAACGCGTCGGGCCGGAGGCCTTTCGCGGGCGCTGGGACCTCGTGTTCTTCGGTTTCACGCACTGCCCGGACATATGCCCCCTGACCCTGCAGAAGCTCACGGCGGCGCACCGGCGGCTGGCCGACGCTCAGCACCGGCCTTTGCCGCGGATCGTCTTCATAAGCGTCGATCCGGAACGCGACACGCCCGACACGGTCGCCGATTACGTCTCACATTTCGGCAGCGACGTCCTCGGCATCACCGGCACGCTCCCGGAGTTGCGCCAGCTGACCGACGCACTCGGAATCTATTTTCAGAAGGTCGACACTGGCAACGGCGGCTACACGGTCGATCATTCGGCCGTCGTGCTGGTTATCGATCCTGCAGGGCGATTTCACGCGGTCTTCGGGTCGCCGCACGACGTCGCGACGTTTGCACGCGAGATACCGCTCATTCAGGCCGCCGGCTGATGCGCACGGCGAGGATTCTGCTGCTCGGCCTACTCTGCGCGTGCTCGAACAATGCGCAGGCGCCGCTGACGGCAGCGGACATCGTCGTTGCACGGCCGGTCCCGACGAGAGCGACAGCGGTCGCATACATTGCGCTGACGAATTCGAGCCGGAAGCCGATCGTTATTACCGACGTCCGCAGCCCCCAGTACGCGCGGGTCGAAATCCACGAGACCCTGATCGAGGACGACGTCTCCCGAATGCGCCGCCTGACAGAACTAACGATACCGCCAGGCGAAACTTTGCGACTCGAACCGGCTGGCAAGCACCTGATGCTTCTGGAGCCCGTCGCGGAGGACATTCGCGGCGTCGAGCTCCAGCTGTTCTCGGACGACGTGCTACTCATGCGTATCGGTGCGAAAGTGACGCGCTGATGGCCGCACGATTGTTCGTTGCGCTGCAATTCCTTCTGCCGCGACACCTTCTGACGGCCTGGGTCCATCGCATCACACGAATTCGACAGCGCCACGTGAAGAACGCGCTGATCCGCGGCTTCGTGCGCTGGTTCAGCGTCAATACCGAGGAACTTGCCCGGCACACTCCTCTGGACTTCACGTCACTCAATGATTTCTTCACCCGCGAGCTGAAGGCAAATGTCCGGCCTGTCGATTCTGACGTCGACAGCGTTTGCTCCCCCGTCGACGGTCGGGTCAGCGCCGTCGGGTACCTCGACGGCCACGCGATCCTGCAGGCGAAAGGTCTCCGCTATTCGCTCGAGGAATTTCTGACCAGCGACCTCGACGACATACGATCGTTCGTCGACGGGGCATTTGCAACGCTGTATCTCGCACCGTTCAATTATCATCGTGTACATGCCCCACTCGGCGGCGAGCTCCTTGCGGCCCGCTACGTACCCGGCGACCTGTTCAGCGTTAGTCAGAGTACGGTCAAGCGGATTCCGGGATTATTCCGCCGCAACGAGCGCCTCGTCCTGAAACTGGCGACCAGCTGCGGGCCCGTGATCATCGTCTTCGTCGGCGCCTTGAACGTCGGCAGCATCAGCACTCCCTGGACCGGTGAAATCCGGCCGCGAAAAAAAGGGGTCGTGGAAAATCTGGACCTCCGCGGACACAGCACTGCTATCGACAAGGGCGAGCTGCTCGGCTGGTTCAACATGGGATCGACCGTGGTGTTATTGATGCCGCCCGGAGCCGTGCGCTGGGACGACGCCCTGGCGGAGGGTGCCGGCGTCGTCATGGGGCGACCGATCGGCAGCATCGTGCAGCCGATGTGAGCTGGCAGCCGACCTCAGGCCCGGACACCGCCCGGCAGCGCGCTCAGCTGCTGGATCGCCTGCGCCGATATTTCGCGACGCACGACGTGCTTGCCGTCGACATCCCGGCGCTGGTCCGGTACGCAGCGAGCGATTCGGGCATCGAGAGTTTCAGCGTCGGCGCGCCGGATGCGACCAACCTGTTCCTGCACACGTCGCCCGAATCCTCGATGAAGCGACTGCTGGCGGCCGGCTACCCCGACATTTATACGCTCTGTCACGTGTACCGGCACGGTGAATCCGGACCGCTGCACATGCCGGAATTCACGCTGGCCGAATGGTACCGGCGCGATTTCGATCTGCCGGCCATTATCGCCGACACGGTCGATTTGATCGCCACGGCGAGCGAACGCAACGCTCTGCGTGAGGACATCATGCAGTTCGACTATCGGGATGCATACCGGCGCTTCGCCAGCATCGACGCCATGCAGAGTCCGATTAGCGACCTGGCCGCTGTTGCCAATGCCGATGCGGACCTGCGCAGCACGCTCGCCGATCGCCGCGAGGCGTGGCTCGACCTGATCCTTGCGACGGTCATCGCACCGCAGCTTCCTGACGATCGGCTGACGGTCATCAAGCATTATCCAGCGAGCCAGGCAGCCCTGGCGCGGCTATGTCCCGGCGACAACGAGGTTGCCGATCGCTTCGAAATTTTTTGCGGTTCGATCGAGCTCGCAAACGGCTATGTCGAGCTGACCGATGCGAACGAACAGCGCCGCCGCTTTGCCGCGGACAGGAAGCGCCGCGAGCGTGCCGGCCAACGCGTCACGCCGCCGGACGAAATGCTCCTGCAGGCGTTGGACGCGGGCCTGCCGGACTGCGCGGGCGTCGCGCTCGGCGTCGATCGCCTGCACATGGTTGCGGATTCAGCTCCCGACCTGGCGTCCGTGAGCACGTTTGGCCGCTTTCGTTGACTGCCGCAATCCCTACTTGGCGCGCGATACGTATTCCCGGGACCGCGTGTCGACCTTGATCACATCGCCCTGATCGACGAATAGCGGCACACGAACGACCGCGCCGGTCGCGAGCTTGGCCGGCTTGACGCCGCCGCTGGCCGTGTCGCCCTTGACACCCGGGTCCGTTTCAACGATCTCGAGCTCGACAAAGTTCGGAGGCTCGACGGCAAGCGGTGCATTATTCCAGAGCGTTATCTGGCAGACGTCGCCATCGGTGATCCAGTCCTTTGCATCGCCGATCGCTTCGCTGTCGGCCGCGAACTGCTCGAACGTATCCGGGGCCATGAAGTGCCAGAACTCGCCATCGCAATAAAGATATTGCATCTCCGTGTCCAAGACGTCGGCCGCCTCGACGGATTCACCGGACTTGAACGTCTTGTCGACCGTCTTGCCGGTCTTCAGATTCTTGATCCGCACCCGGTTGAAGGCCTGGCCCTTACCCGGCTTGACGAATTCGTTGTCGACAATGATGCACGGATCGCTATCGATGATGATGCGCAGCCCGGACCTGAACTCGTTTGTACTGTAGCTCGCCATTTGCTCGTGACTACTCCTGACTGAAAACGTCGCCGAATCGCGCGCAATTTTACCGGTATCGACGCGGGGCGCCAGCCGCGGCTCCAGGACTTCTCGGTTCGGGGGCCGACCTGCATCGAAATTAGATGCCCGTCACGGTTTACAAAACGTGGCCGGACTACCCTACCCGCCATGCGCGAATCGGGTGCATTTAACTAAATCCGGCGGCAGAAAGGAACGCCGGGAACCCTGCAAGGAACGCGATTTGAACAGTGGCCACATCATTTCCATCGCCGTCCTCTCCGAGAACCAGGACGACGTTGCGCTCATCAACAGCACCCTGCGGGATGCGGGACACGCGGCCCACTGCCATTGGGTAAACCACCCCAAGAAGCTCGGCGATACCCTCGCAGAGCACAATGTCGAGCTGATCATACAAAGCTGCGACAGGTACCCGGAATCGATTCGACAGGTTGTAAAACAGAGGGAACTGTTCAATCCCGAGATACCGGTCATCGCGCTCCAGGACGAGGCGGACGAAGCTGCCATTGAATTCGCAATGCGCAGCGGCGCGAGCGACCTCGTTTCGAAGCGTCTGAGAGAACGGTTGCAGTCTGTCGTTACACGTGAGCTGCGCGCGCTGCGCGTGGAGCGCGCATTGAATTCCACGCTGCAGTCGGCAACCGAATACAAGCGCCAGCTCAACGATTACATGAAAGGGTCGCAGCACGCGATCGCCATGGTCGCCGAGGGCATCATCACCGACGTCAACGACGCCTGGCTGCAGATGTTCCGCTCGGCAAGCAATGACGAAGTCGTCGGCCTGCCATTGATGGACAACTTCGAACCCGAATCCCAGGCTGCTGTCAAAGGCGCGCTGGTTGCGGCCATCAAAGGCAAATGGAAGTCCGAGGAAAAGCTGGTCGTCATGTCACGCATCGGCGACGGCGACAATAACGAGTTACATCTTGAATTTAGACGCTTCGATTTCGATGACGGCCCTTCCGTACAAATCCGAATCGCGCCGCGCGCGAAAGCCAGCGAGGAACCCACGAAACTGGTTCACGATGCCCTGAAGCGAGACCCGGCCACGCTGTTTTTTCACCGGGCTCAGTTCATCGAACGTCTCAGCAAGCGGCTGTGCCGAAAGCCCGCTTCCGGCCTGTATGCGCTGGCCTACATCAAGCCTGACGACTTTTCGCAGATCATCGCCAAGGTTGGCAGGCTGAAATCCGAGGAAATCCTGGCACAGTTTGCCGAGGTCATTCGCAAGCGGCTGCACCCAAGGGACATCGCCGGCCGCTTCGAAGGCAAGTCCATCATGGTACTGCTCGAGCGGGGCAACTCGCATGACGTCTTGACATGGGGGCGCCAGATCACGGATTTGATCGGCAAGCGAACCTTTGATATTGGTGACAAATCGTTGAGCGTAACCTGCACTGTCGGTGTTTGCGTCGCCAACCAGATGTTCCAGACTCTCGATGATTTCATCGCAGCGGCCGTCGACGCCTTTGCGGCGGGGCGTGAAGACGGCGGCAACACTGCGCGCCTCAGCGAGGTTGCCGATCACGATACGAAGCAGCGGGAATTCGACGCGATTTGGGTACGGCATCTAAAGGCCGCGCTGATGGATAACCGGTTCCGACTCGCGAAGCTGCCGATCGCCGGCCTGCGCAGCGACAGCGTACAGATGTTCGACCTGCTCGTGCGGATGCTCGATGAGCAAGGCAACTCGATCCTGCCTTCGGAGTTTCTGCCGGCGGCTGAACGCAACAACATGATGAAAAACATCGACCGCTGGATGATTTCGGCAGCGATGGACTTCTGTGCCGAGACCGACGCGGATCGCGTTTTCGTCAGGATGTCGCGGCACTCGATACTGGATGTCTCCACCGTGACCTGGATGGATCAGGAGTTCGACAAGCGCAAGTTCGATTGCACGCGCATCGTGATGCAAATTCCGGAGCGCGATGCTGCAGAGCACATCAAGCAGACGACAGATGTCGTCAAACAGCTGCGCAAGATGGGAATCGGCTTCGCGATCGAACACTACGGTATAGACCAGGACCGTTTCCAGATCCTGGACATGTTGAAACCCGATTACATCAAGATCGACGGGCAGCTGATGCACTCGCTGACCACCGATTCGGGGCTGCAAGCGAGCGTGGAAAAAATCGTCAGTGCGGCCAATGACCGTGACATCAAGACGATCGCAGAACGAGTCGAAAACGCGAACGCGATGGCCGTGCTGTTCCAGCTCGGGCTGGATTACATGCAGGGACATTATGTACATGAACCCGAGGTCGTCCTGCAGGACACGGACAGCAAGCCGAACAACACCCTCGCGGCGCTAACCGCGGCCAACGCAGGTTGAGATTATGGCGGCGGAGCAATGTGATCGAAGTCACATTTTTACGACAGAACCATCCGCTTTCAGCGGCCTGTTTTCAGAAAATAGAATGGTGTCGCAGTTGTAGCGTCGGACTGAACGTAATCTGCCACCGAAACAGCTTTAGGGTACCGAGCAGTGACCAAAACGCGTGAAAGACATCAGGGACGACCGGCAGCAACGACTGGTTCGGCGAATATTCATGCCTTGCTTCCGACGATCGTCGCGATGGGCGGCAGCATTGCCGTGGCGCCTGCCGCGGCGCTGGAACTCGGCGACGTCAAGGTGCATTCGACACTGGGCCAGCCGTTACGGGCAAGCATCGCGTATGCGCTGAGCCCGAATGAGCAGTTGGGCGATACCTGCGTCGCGCTGAATCCGGCTCGAGTTTCAAGCGGTCTGCCATCCGTCAGTCGCGGCACCGTCAGGGTATCGGACGGTCTGATTACCGTCTCCGGTACGGCACCCATACGCGAGCCGCTGCTCAGCATGCGCATTGACATCGATTGCGCATATACCGTTCGCCTGAGTCGCGAGTACATGCTGTTTATCGACCCCGCCGGGACTCCTGTCGAACGCTTCCCGGAACCCGTCGCTGCCGCGCCCGCAGCGTCCGCTACCGAGGCCGGTACTGCGTCGCCGCCGGCACGCAAAATTCCGATGCAGCGCGCATCGGCCCCGGCGAAACCGATCGACAGCGGCGTTCGCTACGTCGTTCAGCGCGGCGACACGCTCTCGGAGATTGCCGCGCGTATCCAGGATCGGCCAATCGGACTGTGGGCCGCCGTCGACGCGATATTTGCCGCGAATCCGGATGCATTCATCGATAACGATCGAGATCTCGTCAAAGCCGGAAGCACGCTGATCATCCCGGATTTTGCCGCCGGATCGGAAATCGCGGTCGCGAAACAAGCGCCACCGGCGTCGGTCGATGCACCAGCCGACGCCGAGCCTGATGGCGCGACCCAGGTCCCCTGGGTCGACGCCGGCGACTTTGCGTCAGCGGACGCAAGCGCTTCAGAGGCGGTCGAGGCGGTCGAGGCGGTCGAGCCCGAGTTTGCGACAATAGAAGAGGACGCC
>JBFHXQ010000107.1:0-8960 GCA_041598895.1 Woeseiaceae bacterium
ACAGGTCAAAATCGATGCCCGAACCCTGGATGTCCTTGCCCAGCAAACCGGCGTCGTACGCCTCCTTTACCGCGGCCTCGAACCGCGGCACCGGTTCGTCGATAAACTCGCCGCGTATGTAGTTGTAGGCCACCGTAGCGCCCATCGCGTAGGCAGCGATTGCCATGCCTTCAACGAGTGAGTGCGGGTTGTAACGCAGAACTTCCCGATCGTGGCAGGTACCGGGCTCGCTTTCGTCGGAATTGCATACGAGGTACTTCTGACCCTCGTAGTTCTTCGGCATGAAGCTCCATTTCAGCCCGGTCGGAAAACCGGCGCCGCCCCTGCCTCTGAGGCCCGACGCTTTGACTTCCTCGATTACGGCCTCGGGCGCCAGTTCGCCAGCGAGGATTCGGCGCCACGCAACGTAGCCGTCGTGCCGCTCATAGGTATCGAGCGCCCACGGCTGGTCCTCGCCGAAGGTGTTGAAACACACCAGATTCTGTTCGTAGGCCATTAATCCAGCTTATCCAGAATAGCGTCGACCCGCTCTGGCGTCAGGTCCTCGTGGTACACGTGATCGACCATCATCATCGGCGCGCCGCAGCAGGCCGCGAGGCACTCTTCCTCGCGCTTCAGATAAATGCGGCCATCGGCTGTGCTCTCGCCGAGCTTGATGCCGAGTTTGTTCTCGACATGCTGCACGATGTCGTCGGCACCGCGCAGCATGCACGACACGTTGGTGCATATCGCAACGTTGTGACGGCCAACCGGCTTGGTCTGGAACATCGAATAGAACGTGGCAACCTCGTACACCTGAATCGCAGGCAACGACAGGTAGTCCGCAACGGCATCCATGAGCTCGGCCGTCAGAAAGCCGTCATTCTCGTGCTGCACGGCATGTAATGCGCCAATGACCGCCGACCGGTGCCGCTCCTCCGGAAAACGTGCCTTCCAGTGTTCGATTTCTTCTTTTACGTGCTCCGAAAGCAACTCCGCGGCACTCATCGATCGACCTCACCAAATACGATGTCCTGCGTGCCGATGACTGCAACGACATCCGCGAGCATGTGTCCTTCGACCATTTCCGACATCGCGGCAAGATGGGCGAAGCCGGGTGCGCGGATCTTCACCCGATACGGCTTGTTCGCGCCGTCGGAAATCATGTACACCCCGAACTCACCTTTTGGAGCCTCGACAGCGGCATAGGCTTCGCCCGCCGGCACGCAGTAACCCTCGGTAAACAGCTTGAAGTGGTGGATCAGCGACTCCATGTCATCCTTCATTTCGACGCGCGTCGGTGCGACGATCTTGTGGTCGTCGAGCATGACCGGACCGGGGTTGTCGCGCAGCCAGTCAATGCACTGCTTGACAATTCGATTCGATTGCCGCATCTCCTCCACACGCACGAGGTAGCGATCGTAGCAATCGCCGTTGACTCCGACCGGAATATCAAAGTCGACCTTGTCGTAAACGTCGTAGGGTTGCTTTTTACGCAGATCCCATTCGACTCCGGATCCCCGCAGCATGGGGCCCGAGAAGCCAAGCTGCAGCGCACGATCCGGAGACACGACAGCGATATTTACTGTCCGCTGTTTCCATATCCGGTTGTCGGTAAGGAGCGTTTCATAATCGTCCACACAGCCCGGGAACTTCTCGGTGAAAGCCTCTATGAAATCGAGCAGGGTTCCCTCTCGCGCCTCGTTCAGCTTGGCCACTTCCTTGTTGCTTCGGAATTTGGATTCCTGATATTTGGGCATCGTGTCGGGCAGATCCCGAAAGACGCCACCTGGCCGATAGTACGTGGCGTGCATGCGCGTTCCGGATACCGCCTCGTAGCAGTCCATCAGGTCCTCGCGCTCGCGGAAACAGAACAGGAACATCGTCATTGCGCCGATGTCGAGGCCGTGCGCGCCGAGCCACATGAGGTGATTGAGGATTCGGGTGATTTCATCGAACATGACCCGGATGTATTGCGCCCGGATGGGCACCTCGATTCCGAGCAGCTTTTCGATTGCCATCACATAGCCGTGCTCATTGCACATCATCGATACGTAGTCGAGCCGATCCATGTAACCGATGCTCTGGCTGTAAGGCTTCGACTCGGCAAGCTTCTCGGTCGCACGGTGCAGCAGGCCGACGTGAGGGTCAGCCTTCTGGATCACTTCGCCGTCCATCTCCAGCACCAGCCGCAGTACTCCATGGGCCGCAGGATGCTGGGGGCCGAAATTCATCGTGTAGTTACGGATCTCAGCCATCGGCCGAATCCTTGAGGTCCTGGCTGTAGCGATTGTCGACGCGAATCACGCGCGGCACGAGCGTTCTGGGCTCGATACTGACGGGCTGATACGCCACCCGCCCTTTCTCCGGATCGTACTTGACCTCGACGTTGCCGGATAAGGGAAAGTCCTTGCGGAACGGATGACCGATAAATCCGTAGTCCGTCAGAATCCGCCGCAAATCCGGATGGCCTTCGAACAGGATGCCATACAGATCGAACGCCTCGCGCTCGAACCAGTTCGCGGAATTCCATATGTCGACCAGTGAGCGGACGACGGGCGGGTTTTCCGGGCCCGTGAACACGCGCAATCGGAGCCTGACGTTCTGATGCATTGACAAAAGATGATAGACGACTGCGAAGCGTTTGGGCTCGAACGTGTCTGATTCATCGAGAATTACCGGGTCGCGTTCGACGCCGCGACTGTATCCCGTATCGGTAGCCTCGTTCGTCTTCCACTCCGCCTGACCGTATGTCAGGTAATCGACACCGCAAACGTCCATGAGCATGTCGAATCCGAAGTCGGCTTCGTTGCGCAACGCCGTTGCTACCTCGCCGAGATCACTCTTGTCGAGCTCGTAGGTCAGTTCGCCGCACGTCGAGGGCACGCGCGAGAGCTGCTCGCCGAAGCGTGCGTCTATCCGAGCCGCTAGAGTCTCGTACCGATCGCTCATCGTTGTTGTTTTACCTGGCTATCGTGCTCGTTCGACGAATTTTTTTCTGTAGCTGAATCAGGCCGTAGACGAGCGCTTCGGCGGTTGGCGGGCAGCCCGGTACGTAGACGTCAACAGGGACGATGCGATCACAGCCCCGCACAACTGAATAAGAATAATGATAATAGCCACCGCCGTTCGCACAGGAGCCCATGGAAACGACCCACCGGGGTTCCGGCATCTGGTCATAGACCTTGCGTAGCGCCGGCGCCATCTTGTTGCACAGCGTTCCGGCAACGATCATGCAGTCGGATTGGCGCGGGCTCGGTCGAAAAATGATGCCAAATCGATCCAGATCGTAGCGGGATGCACCCGCATGCATCATCTCGACGGCACAGCACGCCAGCCCGAACGTCATTGGCCAAATTGAACCGGTACGCGCCCAGTTCATGACCGCATCGACGCTGGTTACGACGAAGCCTTTTTCCTGAAGGCTGCTGCCGGCCGTTTCAGGGCTGTCGGCCGCAATATCACGATCAGCTGTCGTTGCTAATCCCATTCGAGCGCTCCCTTCTTCCACTCGTAAATGAAGCCGATAACGAGTATTGCCAGGAACAGGCCCATCGCAAGCAAACCGAACTGCCCGACGGTGTCGAGCGAGACGGCCCAGGGAAACAGAAACGCTATTTCCAGATCGAAAATGATGAATAGAATTGCGACAAGGTAATAACGGACATCGAATCGGGTCCGCGAATCCTCGAACGCCTCGAAGCCGCACTCGTACGGAGACAGCTTTTCTGCGTCTTTTTCGCCCCGGCCGATCAAAAATCCGAGCGCCAACAAGACGACGCCAATGCCCGCGGCGATGCCGAGAAACACGAGGATGGGAAAGTACTCTTGCAGCATGCGAGCGAATCTGGCGTACGATCAGCCCAGCATTGTATCAGCGTAGCTGCCCGTGACGACACCCTGACGCGCGGAACTTGCACTTTTTCGCACCGGACGTGCCGACAGCTGACCGCGACGCAGCGTCATGCGGATTGTTGGTGCTCTGGGCGAGACTCGAACTCGCACGGCTTGCGCCACTGCCCCCTCAAGACAGCGTGTCTACCAATTCCACCACCAGAGCATGCATTGCAGTGTCAACCTGGCCGTCCTTACACGGATAAATGGCAGCGTGACCAGTTGCTCGGCTCACTCCCCGTCCGGTTCGACCGGCGCGTCTTCCTCCAGTTCAGGCAGATCGAGCGGCGCCTCATTGGACTCCACGGCCGGCAACTCCGCGTCCGGGATGACGTCCGTGCTGTCCGCTTCGGCACCCGCCTCCACCTCCAGCACGGGGGCATCCTCCAGCAGGCTGGACGGTCCGGTCGTGCGCTGACTGCTCATGTAAGCAAGAATCAGACTGCTCGCGAAGAACGCGGTAGCGAGCACGGCCGTTGCCCGGGAGAAGAAGCTCGACGAACCGCGTGCGCCGAAAACGGTGCCCGATGCGCCTGCGCCAAACGCGGCACCCGCATCCGCCCCTTTTCCGCGCTGCAGCAGCACGAGCGCAATAATTGAAAGCGCAATTAGCGTATGAATGCCGAGCGTGACTTTTTGCATCGTGTCCATTGTGCCCTCACACGTTCGCAGCGGCTGCGACGATCGCGAGAAAATCGGCCGCGTTCAGAGACGCACCGCCGATCAGGCCTCCGTCGATATCCGGAATGGCAAACAGCGCAGCAGCATTGTCGCCCTTGACGCTGCCGCCGTACAGGATTGTAACCCCGGCAGCGGTATCTTCGGCATGGGCCGCGAGCCGCTCCCGAATGTGACGGTGCACCGCCTCGGCCTGGTCCGGCGTCGCCGTGCGGCCGGTGCCGATCGCCCAGACCGGTTCGTACGCGATTACCGCGGTAGCGAATGCCTGAATTCCGGATGTTTCCAGCACCGCGTTTAACTGAGCATCGACGACCGCCTCGGTTTGGCCGGCCTCGCGTTCCTCCAGCGTTTCGCCGACGCAGAGTATGGGAATCAGCCCGGCCGCCTGCGCCGAGCGGAATTTTGCCGCAACGACCTCACTCGTCTCGTCATAAAGAGCGCGTCGTTCGGAATGGCCGACGATGACGTACCCACAGCCCATGTCGACAAGCATCGCGGGCGCAACCTCGCCGGTGTAGGCACCGCTCGCATGCTCCGAGACCGTTTGGCCGCCGAGCATGATCCGGCTGCCCGCTGCTGCATGGGCGACCGAGTCGAGGTAGGGAAACGGCGGACAGACCAGGACGTCGACAGCGTCCGAATCCGGCAGCCCGGCACGGATCCCGGCAACGAGATCGGCGTTGCTCGAAGCATCGCCGTTCATCTTCCAGTTACCGGCCACCAGCAGCTTACGCATAAGACATCGTCTCGTTGAAAAGGCGCGGAAGGATACCGGGGCCGGGTCCCAGAATCAACGCGGCAACCTCAATGCCTCAGGCAGCCGCTTCGGCAACGACGGATGCGAGGCGCTCTGCAACTGCCGTGACCTGATCGTAATTCTCGCCCTCGACCATGACCCGTATTACCGGCTCGGTCCCGGATGCACGCAGCACGACTCGTCCCTTATCCGACAGTTCGGCCTCGGCAGCCACAACCGCCTTGCGAATGGCCGGCGACTGATCGAGATCGAGCCGGCCGGTAACTCGGACGTTGAGCATCGTCTGCGGGTATTTCGGCATGCCGGCGGCGAGTTCGGCGAGCGACCGGCCGGCCTGCTTCATGACTGCGAGCACCTGCAGCGCGCAGACCAGACCGTCGCCCGTTGTTGCGCGATCGAGTACGAGCATGTGTCCCGACGTTTCACCGCCGATAATTCCGCCCGTCGCCCGCAGGGTTTCCAGGACGTAGCGATCGCCGACGGCAGCACGCCGAAATTCGATCTGCATCGCTTCAAGTGCCCGCTCGAGGCCGAGATTACTCATGACCGTGCCAACGACCGGTCCTTTCAGCACGCCGTCTCGCTGCCGGGCGGTGGCCAGAATGTACAAAAGCTGGTCGCCGTCGACGAGACTGCCGGTTTCGTCCACCATGATCAGGCGATCGCCATCGCCATCGAGCGCGACGCCGACATCCGCACGCACGGCCGGCACCGTCAACTTGAGCAGCTCCGGCTGCGTCGACCCACAGCCCTGATTGATATTTCGACCGTTCGGGGAGCAGCCGATAGGAATCACTTCTGCACCCAGACGCGCCAGCGTCCGTGGACCGACCTTGTAGCCGGCGCCGTTCGCACCGTCGAATACGATCTTGACGCCCTCGAGTGTGAGGTCCGACGGAAACGTAGACGTGCAAAAATCCTGGTAGCGAACCCGGGCCGTATCGATACGCTTGGCCTTGCCCAGCGCGTGCGATTCCAGCGTGATCGCTGGTTCGTCCAATGCGGCTTCGATACTGAGCTCGACATCATCGTTGAGCTTGGATCCCGTGCCGTCGAAAAACTTGATGCCGTTATCCTCGTATGGATTGTGCGAAGCGCTGATGACGACGCCCAGATCCGCGTGGAAATCCTGCGTAAGTTGCGCGATGCCCGGCGTCGGCAGCGGACCGAGTAAAAGCACATCTGCGCCTGCAGCAACGAATCCCGCCTCAAGCGCCGACTCGAACATATACCCCGAGAGTCGCGTGTCCTTGCCGATGAGCACGGTGCCGCCTGACGGCACGAGTATCCGGGCCGCGGCGCTGGCGAGCCGCATCGCGAATTCCGCGGTCATCGGGTAACTGCCGACTTTGCCGCGTATGCCATCCGTACCGAAGTACTGTTTTTCCGTCATTGTCCGGTTGTCTCCATAACAGCGCGCACGATTTTGAGAGCATCGACCGTCTCGGCGACATCGTGAGCACGAACTATCTGTGCGCCTTCCCTAACCGCGAGCACCGCCGCGGCCAGACTCGCGGGCAATCGTTCGTCGACTTCCCGGCCCGTAATAGCGCCGAGCGTCGATTTGCGGGACAGCCCGACCAGAACCGGGAAGCCCAGCGACCGCAATTGTCGCAGATTCGCGAGCAGTTCCAAATTATGTGCCGCAGTTTTTCCGAATCCGAAGCCCGGATCGATCACAATGCAGTTCGCTTCGATTCCGGCCGCGAGACACGCCGTGGCTCGCGCATCGAGAAACTCGACGACCGCTCCGACCACGTCCACGTAATCCGGCTCTCGCTGCATCGTCCGCGGCCGCCCCAGCATATGCATCAGGCACACCGGCACGCCCAGCTCGGCAGCAGCCTCGAGCGCGCCGTCCTCGCGCAGGGCCAAAACGTCGTTTATCAGTGCGGCACCCGAAGCGACGGCCGCGCGCATGACACCCGGCTTGCTCGTGTCGATGGATACCGGTACCGAAACATGCGTACGGAGCCGTTCGATGAGGGGTATGACCCGATCGAGTTCTTCCTGTTCACTCACCGGTCGAGACCCTGGACGTGTCGATTCGCCCCCGACGTCGATGATGGCCGCGCCGTCCGCGATCATTGACTCCGCGTGGCGCAGCGCTCTGTCGAAATCCGCAAAACGGCCCCCATCGGAGAACGAATCCGGCGTGACGTTCAATACGCCCATGACCGCGGGAACGGTGAGTTCGACTGTGCCTAACTGGAGCATTGACCGGGGGCGTGCAAACGGGGTGGCCGGGGCAAACGCGCCTCGGAAATCGCCTTCTGGCCTAGCTGTCGTACGGCCGCTTGTGTTCGCTGGCCGGTCCTCCGATCGCGGGCGTTTCCACGCCCGTCGCGGGCGCACCCTGGTCTGGGTGCGAATCGACGGTGTCATCCCAATCCGCCGGCGGCCGCGGCTCGCGACCGTCCATGATGTCCTTGATCTGATGTTCGTCGATCGTCTCGTACTTAACGAGTGCATTGGCCATCGAATGCAGCTTATCGACGTTCTCCTCCAGGATTTTTTTCGCGCGTTCGTAATTGATGTCGACGATCCGTCGGACCTCCTCATCGATCGCATGCGCTGTATCGTCGGATACCTGTTTACGCTGGGTAACCGAGTGCCCCAGAAATACCTCGCCGTCGTCTTCGCTGTAGGTCAGCGGGCCGAGCCGATCGGACAGGCCCCATTTCGTGACCATATTGCGCGCGATCTCGGTCGCCCTTTCCAGGTCGTTTGCCGCGCCTGTCGTCACACCCTCACTGCCAAGAATCATCTCCTCGGCAATTCGGCCGCCGAACAGGCTGGAAATCGCACTCTGGAGGCGCTGCCTGGACATGCTGTAACGATCTTCCTCGGGCAGGTACATCGTCACGCCAAGAGCGCGCCCGCGCGGAATGATGGTCACCTTGTACACCGGATCATGCTCCGGCACCAGGTAGCCTACGATCGCGTGCCCCGCTTCGTGGTACGCCGTATTGAGCTTTTCCTGCTCGCTCATGACCATCGATCGGCGCTCTGCGCCCATCATTATCTTGTCTTTCGCCTGCTCGAAATGATCCATGCTGACGACGCGGCGATTGGCGCGGGCCGCGAATAACGCAGCCTCGTTGACCAAATTGGCCAAATCGGCTCCGGAGAAGCCGGGCGTGCCGCGAGCTATCTTGCTCGGCTCCACGTCGTCGTCCAGCGGTACCTTGCGCATGTGCACTTTGAGGATCAATTCGCGTCCACGAACGTCGGGCAGCGGCACGACGACCTGTCGGTCGAAGCGACCTGGCCGCAACAGGGCCGGATCGAGCACGTCGGGCCGGTTGGTTGCGGCGATTACGATGATGCCCTCGCTGCCCTCGAAGCCGTCCATCTCGACCAGCATCTGGTTGAGCGTCTGCTCGCGCTCGTCATGCCCGCCGCCGAGGCCCGCGCCGCGATGGCGCCCGACCGCGTCGAGCTCGTCGATAAAGATGATGCACGGCGCCTGCTTCTTCGCCTGGTCAAACATATCTCGAACACGAGATGCGCCCACGCCGACGAACATCTCCACGAAATCGGAACCGGAAATTGTGAAGAACGGCACTTTCGCTTCGCCGGCAATCGCGCGGGCCAACAGCGTCTTGCCCGTACCCGGCGGACCCACCATCAACACGCCCTTCGGAAT
>JBFHXQ010000108.1:0-8921 GCA_041598895.1 Woeseiaceae bacterium
ACGACCGCTACGGTGAGAATGCCGAGCTCCTTCGCCACCTGCGCAACGACGGGCGTCGCACCGGTCCCGGTACCACCGCCCATTCCCGCGGTTATGAATAGCATGTCCGCACCCTCAATCACCTCGTGAATCCGATCCCTGTCCTCCATCGCCGCCTGCCGACCGACGTCCGGATTTGCGCCCGCGCCGAGTCCCTTTGTAATGTTGCAACCGATCTGCAAACCGGTTCGCACACGCGCACTCTTCAGCGCCTGTGCATCCGTGTTTGCGCAAATGAAGTCGACACCCTCGATGCCGGCTTCGACCATGTGCGCGACAGCATTGCCACCGCCGCCTCCGACGCCGATGACCTTGATGACCGCGCTCTGGCTATGCGCATCCATTAACTCAAACATGTTGCATCCTCCGCGTTAGACCACAGACGGGCCACTCACTGACCCGGTTTCCCTGCCGGCACCATGCCGAACGTACTCTTGGCCGGCGTCTGCCGGCCGCGAACCTTTGACCCGCGCGTTGCGCCGGCCTCAAAACTTCGTATCGAACCATGACTTCATGCGCGCCCACACTTCGCCTAATCCGCCTATCGGGGTTGCCCGATTATTGCGGCGCGACAGGCTTTCGTATCCGTACAACAACAATCCGACGCCCGTTGCGTGTATCGGATTTCGTACGACATCCGCGAGTCCGTCGACGTGCTGCGGCGCACCGAGCCGGACGGGCATGTGAAACACTTCCTCGGCCAGCTCGACCGCACCCTCCATCTTCGCGCTGCCGCCCGTGATGACGACGCCTGCCGCGATCAGCTCTTCGAATCCGCTTCTGCGCAGCTCGTCGCGAATCAGGCCGTAGAGTTCCTCGTAACGGGGCTCGACGATCTCCGCTAGGGTTTGCCGCGCTAGCCGCCGCGGAGGCCGTTCCCCGACGCTTGGTACTTCGATCGTCTCGTCCGGGTTTGCGAGCTGTGACAGCGCACAGGCGTACTTGATCTTGATTTCCTCCGCGTATTGGGTCGGTGTACGCATCGATACCGCGATATCGTTGGTTACCTGGTCACCGGCAATCGGGATGACCGCCGTATGCTGGATTGCGCCGCCGAGAAACACGGCGATATCGGTCGTGCCTCCGCCGATGTCGACAATGCAGGAACCGAGTTCCTTTTCGTCGTCGGTCAGCACCGAGTAGCTTGATGCAAGCTGTTCAAGCACGATGTCATCGACTTCGAGCCCGCAGCGCTGAACGCATTTCACGATGTTTTGCGCGGCGCTCTCCGCGCCGGTAACCATGTGGACTTTTGCCTCGAGGCGAACGCCGGACATGCCGACCGGCTCGCGGATCCCTTCCTGATTGTCGATCAGGAATTCCTGCGGCAGGATGTGCAGGATCTTCTGGTCCGCCGGAATTGCCACGGCGCGCGCGGCATCGATGACCCGGTCGACGTCACCGGCGCTGACTTCCTTATCACGTATGGCAACGATGCCGTGCGAATTCAGGCTGCGCACATGGCTGCCGGCGATACCCGTGTAGACGGAGTGAATGTCGCACCCCGCCATCAGTTCTGCTTCTTCTATCGCGCGCTGGATGGAATGCACGGTGGATTCGATGTTGACGACAACCCCTTTTTTCAGGCCCCGGGAGGGGTGGGTCCCGATGCCTACAACCTCGATTTCGCCGTCGCCGTTGACCTCACCCACGATTGCGACGACCTTCGATGTACCGATATCGAGGCCGACGATCAGGTTCTTGTCATCGCGCTTGGACATTCAGGGGCGCCCCTGCAATGCGACCATCGCGTCACCTGGGTTCTGCGGATCGGTGACCGGCGTTTTCAGTCCGTCCTTCCAGCCGATTGCGAAGCCATTGCTGTAACGCATGTCGACGTAGTTGATGTCTTCCGCCCGGCTGGTGATGATGTCGGCGACGATGTCGAGAAACACGTCGGTGCGCTCACGGACGTCACGTCGGCCAAGGCGCACTTCGACACCGTTGCCGAGCGTCATTTCCCACGCGCCGCGCGCATCGAGACGAATGCTGCGCAGGTCGAGACCGAGAGGAATCAGGCGATCGCGAACCGCGAGATACCGGCTGGCGACGTCGGTTGCCCTGTCCTCGGGTCCACTCAATCTCGGCAGCTCCGCCGGTATATGGCGCGCTTTGCTCACAAACAGCTCGCCGCGGACGTTCAGGAGTCCGGTGTCGCCCCAGATTGCTGCCGGTATCTGTTCGGTCACGACGATTCGGATCCGGCTTGGCCAGCGTCGCGCAACCGTTACCGCATCCACCCAGGCCAGCGCCACAATCTTTCGGCGCATGCGGTCGAGGTCTGCCGTGACGAACCCCCGATCCAGCTCGTCGCTGACTGCTGCCTCGATCTGCAGGGCCGAAACCCGCTGCAGCGGCCCCTGAATCTCGATCGAGCGAATCGGCCGGTCCAGCATATGGGCACTGAGTTCGTACGTTGCCAGGACCACTGCGCCTGCGACCAGCGGCGTTAGCAAATACCGCATGGAAACCCGTGGACGCCGGAACCTCGGCATTGTCCTGGGCTTGCGCCGCTTCGCTTGCCTACGCGCCATTTGCGGCGACCTCCGGTTGGCTTGCAGCGGGAATATCGACCATGCTCGTCTCGAGAATGCGCCAGCAAAGTTCGTCGAATTCGATACCAGCCTCTGCGGCGGCCATTGGTACGAGACTGTGGCTCGTCATGCCCGGCACCGTGTTCACCTCGAGCAGCTGCGGCTGGCCGTCGTCACCGGTCATGAAGTCGACGCGGCCCCATCCCGAGCAGCCGAGCGCACCGAACGCAGACAGTGCCAGTTCACGATAGCGCCGCTCTTCGGTGTCGTCCGTCGTGCCGGGACAGTGGTAAGAGGTGCGCTCCGATTCGTACTTGGCCCGGTAGTCGTAAAAAACGCGCGGCGTTTCAATGCGAATGGTCGGCAGCGCCTGTCCTGCGAGCACCCCAACCGTCATTTCCTCCCCGACGATGCAGCGTTCGGCAATCGCCACACCCGAATACGAGATCGCGAGATTGACAGCGCCATCGAGCTCATCAGATTCGACAACCTTGCTCATGCCCACGCTCGAGCCTTCGCAGGCAGGCTTCAGGATCAGCGGGAAGCCAAGCCGGTCTGCCGCACGCGCTGCGTCCCCACGATTCGTAATCACTTCGAACGCGGGCGTCGGCAGGCTGAGAGCGGCAAACACCTGCTTGCTGCGAATCTTGTCCATTGCCAGCGCGGACGCCATGACGCCGCTTCCGGTATACGGAATACCCAGCCACTGCAGAGCGCCCTGCAGGGCACCATCCTCGCCGCCCGGGCCGTGCAGTGCGATCCATACCCGGCTGAATCCGGCATCAGCGAACTCGCGCAAATTCTTTTCGGCGGGATCCCACGCTCGCGCATCGACGTCGCGCGCCTTGAGCGCCCGAAGCACTGCTCTACCGGTATCCAGTGACACAACACGCTCGCTCGAGAAGCCTCCGAGCATGACGGCGACGCGACCGAAATCCCGCGCATCCGCGACCCTGTTACGGGATTCCATGAGATTCCGCCGGCTCATGTGGAGTGCTCTCCGACAATCCGCACTTCGTGAGTAAGCTCGACGCCGTGCATGTCGAGCACGCTGTGCCGAACGTGCTCGATCAGCGCCTCGACATCGCTGGCGCTTGCGGTGCCACGGTTAATGATGAAATTCGCGTGTTTCGGTGACACCTCCGCACCGCCGATCGCGAAGCCTTTGAGGCCTGCCTCTTCGATGAGTCGTGCCGCAAAATCGCCGGGCGGATTGCGAAACACCGAGCCGCAGCTCGGTAGTCCGAGTGGCTGCGTCGCTTTGCGACGCTCGAGCAGTTCATTCAGGCGTTCGGAACTCGCGCCGGCGCCGGGCTCGAACTCGAAATCAGCTTCGATAAACCACTCATCCGACGGTCCGGTGACGCTGCGATAGTCGATCCCGTAATCGTCCGGGGTGCGCGAACGGACGGCGCCGCTACGATCGATCGTGCGCACGGCTTTGACGCGCTCCCAGGTTTCGCCGCCGTGCGCGCCGGCGTTCATGGCGAGGGCGCCACCGACCGTTCCCGGAATGCCTGCGAAGAATTCCGATGGGCCAAGCCCCCAGCGCAGGCACTGTCGGGCGAGCTGCGTGCACGGCACGCCGGCCCCCGCTTTGACGCCCAGCTCGCCGTTGCGCTGCAACGTTCTCAGGATGCGGCTTGCAGAGATCACGACGCCGCGAATGCCGCCGTCGCGAACCAGCAGATTGGTGCCGACTCCTAACCAGAAAATCGGCGTATCCGCGGCAAGCCCCGCGAGAAACCGCGACAGGTCGTCGATGCTGGACGGAATATAGAATCGCTCCGCCGGACCGCCGACTCGCCATGAGGTATGCCGGCTCATGGGTTCATTCTCGAGCAATCGTCCGTCGACGCCGGTGTCCAGATCGACGGCCATCATGAGCGCACCTCACGCACCGGCGATTTCGCAAGCGCACCGGGCAAATCGGCAGCAAATGCCCCGATATCGCCCGCGCCCATGGTCAGCAGCAGGTCGTTGTTCTCGAGCAGGTCTTCGAGAACCGGCAGCACCGCGTCCAGGGATTCGACGAATACCGGTTCGACCGATCCCCGTGAGCGGACGGCGCGCGCAATTGCCCGGCCATCCGCCCCCGCAATTGGCACTTCGCCTGCAGCGTAGACGTCGAGCAAAACCAGCACATCGACCTCCGACAGCACGGTTGCAAAGTCGTCGAGCAGATCGCGTGTCCGGCTGAAACGGTGCGGCTGGAAAACGAGAACGACACGTCTTCCGGGCCAGCCCTGTCGTGCCGCCTCGATCGTCGCCGCAATTTCGGTGGGATGGTGACCATAATCGTCGATCATCAGGACCGAGCCGACGCCGGTTTCGATCTCGCCCAGATTCTGGAAGCGGCGATCGATGCCCTCGAAATTTTCCAGCGCAAGAATTACGGCTTCGTCGGCGATCGAAAGTTCGGACGCTACGGCAATTGCCGCGAGCGCGTTGCGCACGTTGTGCAGGCCCGGCAGACGCAGGGATATGGCGAGCGGTTTCGCGCTGCCGGGTCGCGTCACCTCGAAGCGAGTCTGGTGCTCCTCGAACTCAATGTTCGTCGCACGAATCTCCGCACCGTCATCGATACCGTATGTGAGTATCGCCCGGCCGATTTGTCCGATAACCGCATTGACGCCCGGATCGTCCGTGCAAACAACTGCGAGACCGTAAAACGGCAGGTTATGCAGGAACTCGACGAAACCGGATCGCAGCTTTTCAATATCGCCGTCGTAAGTCGACATATGGTCGGCGTCGATGTTCGTCACTACGGCAAGCATCGGCTTCAGGTGCACGAACGACGCGTCGCTCTCATCAGCCTCGGCAACCAGGTAGTCTCCCTGGCCGAGACGCGCATTGGCATCGGCGCTCTTCAGGCGCCCGCCGATCACGAACGTCGGGTCGAGTCCACCCTCTGCCAGCACGCTTGCGACCAGGCTCGTAGTCGTCGTCTTGCCGTGGGTGCCGGCAACGGCGATCGAATACCGAAATCGCATCAATTCGGCGAGCATCTCGGCTCGCGGTACGACGGGCATGAGCCGCTCGCGCGCCGCGCTTACCTCCGGATTGGTTTCATCGACCGCGCTGGATACCACGACGGCGTCGGCATCGCGGATGTTATCCGCAGCGTGGCCGATGAAGACGGTTGCACCCTGGCGCTCCAGGCGGTCGATCTGCTTGTTGGTCCTGAGATCGGAACCCTGAACGCGGTAGCCGAGGCTCAGCATGACTTCGGCGATGCCCGACATCCCGGAGCCGCCGATACCGACAAAATGCACGCAATGGATTCGGCGCATGCGTTTGATCATGCCGCCACCCCGGCCTGCTCCAGGCAACGCTCCGTAATTCGCGCCAGCGCATCCGGTTTTGCAAGGGCGCGCGCGCGGTCGGCTTTGGCAGCCAGGTCGATGCGCGAGTCGAGCCAGCTCGCCAGCACGTCGGCGAGGACCGCCGGCGTGAGTTCGCTTTCGGGAACGATCACGGCGGCGTCGGCGTCCACCAGCGCTCGGGCATTCGCTGTCTGATGGTCGTCGACCGCCGCGGGGTACGGTACGAATACGGCCGGCAGGCCCACGGCACACAGTTCTGCAACGGTCAGTGCGCCGGCGCGGCACACCACGAGGTCGGCCCACGCATACGCGGCAGCCATATCGTCGATAAACGTCTCGAGTTCGACCGCGACCCCCTGCTCCGCATACGCCGCGCGCGCCGCCGCGAGCGTTCGCGCCCCACACTGATGGCGGACCACGGGGCGAACCTCGGCTGGCAGTTGTGCCAGCGCCGCGGGAACAGTTCGATTCAGCGTCAGTGCCCCCTGGCTGCCGCCGAGCACGAGAAGTCGCATCGGCCCCGCGTGGCCCGGGTAACGATCCTGCGGGGGAGCGACAGCGGCAATGTCCTCGCGGACCGGATTACCCACGGTTTCCGCGCGAACACGGGAATTAAAACTGCCCGGGAAGGCTTGCAGCACAACCCGGGCAAGACGCGCCAGAAGACGGTTCGTTAGCCCAGCAACGGCGTTTTGTTCGTGAATGACAAGCGGTCGGCGGGCGAGCCAGCTTGCCAGGCCGCCGGGACCGCTGACGAAGCCGCCCATGCCGAGCACGGCAGCAGGGCGGCGACGCAAAATGACGGAGAGCGACTGCAGGAGCGCAACCGAAAGCTGCACGGGTGCTACGAGCAGCGCGAGCAGCCCTTTCCGGCGCAAGCCGGAAACGCTGACCCATTCGATATCGATACCGGCCTGCGGCACGACGCGCGCTTCCAGCCCGCGGCGCGTGCCGAGCCACACAACCTGCTGCGCCCGGGCTTCGAGCGCGCGCGCAACCGCGAGCGCCGGGTAAACGTGACCGCCTGTCCCGCCTGCCATTATCAGGATTGTCCTTGCCCTCATCGCCGCCGGCCCCGCTTGCGGTTGACCGGCTTTGCATCGACGGTCAGCTCGTGATGAATCCTGAGCAACAGGCCGATCGCGGTCAGCATCACGATCAGGCTGCTGCGGCCGTAGCTGATCAGCGGCAGCGTCAGCCCCTTCGTGGGCAGGAGGCCCATGTTGACGCCGACGTTGATGAATGCCTGCAGTCCGAACCAGGCACCGATCCCGACGGCAAGACTCGCCTCGAACGACCGCTCGGCCGCCGACGCGCGACTTGCAAGCGTAAAGATGCGGGTGATGAGTGCGAGAAACAGGAGTATCAGAGCGCAGGAACCCAGCAAACCGAACTCTTCGGCAAACACGGCAAACACGAAATCAGTGTGCGCTTCCGGCAAATAGAAAAGTTTCTGCACGCTGTCGCCAAGGCCGACACCGAACCATTCGCCTCTACCGATCGCGATGAGCGACTGGGTGAGCTGAAATCCAGAATCGAACGGATCGGCCCACGGATCGAGAAACGCCGTCAGTCGCTCGACGCGGTAGGGTGACGTCAGCGCCAGCACTGCGGCGGCGAGCACCGCAGCACCGAAAAACAGTGAGAAATCACGCAGCCGAGCACCGGCGACGAACAGCATGGTCAGCGCGGTCGCGAGCAGCACGATGGCAGCGCCGAAGTCAGGCTCGGCAAGCAGCAGCGCGCAGGCGAACGTCAGCACCAGCATCGGACGGAGAAATCCGACAAAGCGCTCCCGGAGCGCGCGCTGCTGGCGGACAACGTAGCCGGCGAGATACACGATGATGGCCAGACGCGCCGGTTCCGACACCTGAAGGTTGATGAAGCCGGTCCGGATCCAGCGCTTACTGCCATTGACCTCGTGCCCGATGCCTGGAATCAGCACCGCGACGAGTAGTGCGAGTCCGATCAGCAGCAGGAGCGGGCTCAGGGTCTGCCACACACGCATGGGCGTAAACAGACAAACCCCGGCCGCGGCAAGGCCGATGGCCGCCGCCGCGAGCTGGCGCACCAGGTAGTAAAAGGGTTGCCCGACCGAGTTGTCCGAAACCGTGATCGACGCGGTCGCCAGGATAACGAAACCGCCGAGCAGCAGCGCCATTGCGATGCTGAGCAAGCCGGGGTCGAGCTTCAGGGCCGAGCGAAGTCGGGCCGGAAACGGCATTGTCGCGGAGCGCGCCGACATCAGTCCAGCGCCTCCACCGCGGTCCGAAATGCCTCTCCACGGGCCACATAGTTCGCGAACTGATCGAGACTCGCACAGGCTGGCGCGAGCAGCACCGTGTCGTCAGGCTGGGCACTTGCCGCAGCCTGCGCCACGGCGTCGCTCATATCGTCTGCGAATTGGACGGGCGCGAGCGTGTCGAGCGCTGCCGCAATCTTTTCCGCATCTTTGCCAATCAGTACTGCCGCGCGCAGTTTGCCCTCGAGTGCCGGCGCGAGCTCGGCAAAGTCGCTGCCCTTACCGTCGCCGCCGGCAATCAAGACGACATTTCCGGGTACAGATCGAATCGCGGCGACGGCGGCGGCGACATTGGTCGCCTTGGAGTCGTCGATGTAATCCACGGCGCCACGGCGCGCGACGAACTGCATACGATGCGGCAACCCGGGAAATTCACTGAGTACCTGCAGCATCGCCGGCATGTCGAGGCCCAGGTGCTCACCGGCTGCGAGTGCCGCGAGCGCGTTCGCGTAATTGTGGGTGCCAACCATGCCGAGGTCGCGCGTCGCGATGAGCAGAAGGTCACCGCGCGCCAGATAGTCGACACCGTCCTCACGGCGCATGCCGAACTGTCCGCTGCCCGGCACGTCGAGCCCGAAACTGATGACCCGAGTGACGTCTTTCGCGGCACGCGCGGCAAGTGGATCGTCACGATTGATGACGGCCGCCCGAGCTTCGCGAAAAATGCGGTATTTCGCGCGCCGGTATTCTTTTTCACTCGCATGCCAGTCGAGGTGGTCG
>JBFHXQ010000109.1:0-8915 GCA_041598895.1 Woeseiaceae bacterium
CCGCGGCGCACGCGATCGACCCGCGCGCCGTACTCCGCGAGCTCCCGCGACCAGGCGTCGACGTCGCCGCCTCCCGCCTTGAGGGCCGTGTTGCGCTGCCGAAGCGCTCGCCGGAATCGTCGCCAGTCCTCAAGGAAGCCGTGTTCCACGTGAAACGCTACGCCGTCGAGATAGCGGCGCCGCTCCTCCGGCCCGCCGGCGACCAGATTGTGGACATCGGGATCGATGACGTAGAGCGGCAAGACCTCCGCCAGCGCAGCCGTGCCGCCTGCGGCCTCGCCGCCGACCTGTATCTCGAGGCCCTGCGGCCCGTTGCGCACCCCGACCGACACCGAGCGATCGCCGCGCGTGACCCGCCCGAAAACGACCAGAGACTCCTGACCGTGTCGAATAACGCTTTGTGTCGGCGCGCCTCGAAACGATTTGCCACGCCCCAGATACGCCAACGCCTCCAGCAGGCTCGTCTTGCCGGAGGCGTTAGCACCATGAATCAGGTTGTAATCCGGGGCCAGCTCGAGGTCGACGGCCTCCAGGCAGCGGAAGTTCTCTGCCCGGAACTCGGTCAGCCCCACGCGGTGACCCCGGCCGGTCAGAGCCGCATCGGCATGACGACGAACTTGGCGTCGTCGTTGCCGGGTTCCCTCACCAGGCAGCTCGAATTGCTATCGACGACCGAAAGCGTGACCTCGTCGCCGTTGACGGCACCGATGGCATCCAGCAGGTAGTTGACGTTGAAGCCAATCTCGATGTCGTCGCCGGAATACTCGACCTCGACCTCTTCCTCGGCCTCTTCCTGCTCGGGGTTGTGCGCCTGAAGTACCACGCCGCTGTCCCGGATGACCAGGCGGATACCGCGGTATTTCTCGTTCGACAGAATGGCCGTCCGGTGCAGCGCGCTGCGCAGCGTTTCCTTGTCGGCCGTCAGCTGATTCGATGACTCCTGCGGAATCACCCGCTCGTACTCCGGGAACCGCCCGTCGATCAGCTTCGACGTAAAGCGGATTCCGTCGAGCTGGATGCGAACGTGATTGGAACCGAGCTGAATATCCAGATCGCCTTCTCCGCTCATCAGGCGCTGCAGCTCCAGGACGCCTTTTCTCGGCACAATGACCTGCTGCTCGACGATCCCACCGTCGAGCTCCGCCTGGCACAGCGCCAGCCTGTGCCCGTCCGTCGCCACGGCGCGCAGGTGTTTACCGCGTGTCTCCAACAGCATGCCATTGAGGTAGTAGCGCACGTCCTGCTGAGCCATCGAGAAATGCGTCTTCTCGATCAGCTTGCCCAAGACCGACTGCGCCACAGAAATCGTCTGCCCCGCCTTGATGTCCTCGACGGTCGGGAACTCGGCGGCCGGCAGGGTCGCCAGCGAAAACTTGCTGCGCCCGGAGCGCACACCGAGTTTTTCACCGCTCAGATGCATGTCGACTTTGGCGCCTTCCGGCAGCGCTTTGCAGATATCCAGGAGTTTCCTGCCTGATACCGTAATTTCGCCGCCGTTCTCGACATCTACCTCTGCCGATGCAACGAGCTCGACCTCCAGATCCGTCGCCGTAACCGATAATTCCCCGTTTCGCGCCACCAGCAGCACGTTCGACAGTATCGGCATCGTCTGCCGGCGTTCGACAACGCCGATAACGGCCTGCAGCGGCTTGACGAGAACGTCACGCGCAGCGCTAAGTTTCATAGATTCCACCTGTTAATAAATATTGGAGAGTCACTATTTATTATAATTATTAGACCGGCAAGGTCCTGTGCATAACTTTAAAAAACCTATATAAATCAATTGCTTATATATAAAAACCCGGCCGCATAAGCAGCGTACGAAGCGTACAGTCGCTGTGCACAGCCTGTGGATTAAATTGGGCATCCGAGTTATTCACGGCTTATCCACACTATCCTGTCAGGGTTCTCAACAGATTCAAATAGTCTTCGTCCACGCGTTTTTCCGTTTCGCGCAGTGCTTCAATGCGCCGACAGCCGTGCAGCACGGTCGTGTGATCGCGACCGCCGAAGGCGTCCCCGATTTCCGGCAGAGAATGATTCGTCAGCTCTTTGGCGAGCGCCATGGCAATCTGCCGCGGCCGCGCGATCGAGCGGCTGCGCTTCTTGGACAGCAGGTCGCCGACACGTATTTTGAAGTAGTCCGCGACCGTTTTCTGGATGTTCTCGATGGATACCAGCCGGTCCTGTAACGCGAGCAGATCCCGCAGTGCCTCCTTGGCAAAGTCGAGGCTGATCGGTCGGCCCGTGAACCGCGAGTTAGCGATCACGCGCCGCAGCGCGCCCTCGAGTTCCCGCACGTTGGAACGAATGCGCTGGGCGATGAAAAAAGCGACCTCTTCGGGCAGCTCGACCTGTTCCGCCGCTGCCTTACTCATCAAAATCGCAACCGATGTCTCGAGTTCCGGCGGCTCGATCGCGACGGTCAGGCCCCAGCCGAAACGCGATTTCAGACGCTCCTCCAGCCCCGTCACCTCCTTCGGATAGCGGTCGCACGTCAGCACGATCTGGCGCTGGCCCTCGAGGAGCGCATTGAACGTATGAAAGAACTCTTCCTGCGAGCGCTCCTTGCCGGCGAAAAACTGGATGTCGTCGATCAGCAGCGCATCGAGCGAGCGATAGGCGCGCTTGAACTCGGAGATGCGGTTGTGCTGCAGGCCCTTGACCATATCGCCGACAAAGCGCTCCGAATGGACATAGGCGACACGCGCCATAGGTTTCTGATCGAGGATCGCGTTGCCGACCGCGTGCATCAGATGGGTCTTACCCAGGCCCACGCCGCCGTAGATGAACAGCGGGTTATAGGACTTGCCCGGATTCTGGCTGACCTGAATCGCCGCGGCGCGGGCGAGCTGGTTGCTCTTGCCCTCGACAAAGCTCGCGAACGTGAAGCTGGCGCTCAAGCGCGACGCGACCGGCGGCGGAGCCGTAGCGGACGAAGAAGCGATGCGGACCGGCTGCGGCGCGGGCATCTCGGCTTTCGGCCGCGAGCCGACCTCGACGACGACTTCGGCATGGGCGCCGGAGCCGTCCAGGATCTCGAGGATGCGTTCGATGTAGTGTTCCTGCAGCCAGTCGACAACGAAGCGATTGGGTGCGAGGAGCTTCAGCTGGCCGTCATCCTCGATCGCCTGCAGGGGCCGGATCCAGGTATTGAACTGTTGCTCGGGCAGCTCGGCCTGAAGGTCGCGAACGCAACGGTTCCATAACGTGGTTTCGGCCGGCAACGGAGCCCCCAGGGTCGTGCAAGAAGGTAATCGGCGAGTGGAGACCGGGCAGTCTATACCGCTTTGCATGATGCCGCCAGAAGCCTCCCGGGGGCGCGGACTCGGCGCGGTGAAGGCGCCGTGCGGCCCTCTATTGACAGTGCTTTGGGCCCCGCGTACTCTTGCCGCCCTTTCGTCGGCACGGCACGGATCGCCGGCTTCAAGCTCGAGAGTCAGGCTCATGAAACGCACGTATCAGCCCAGCAAAGTGAAGCGCGCCCGCACGCACGGCTTCCGTGCCCGTATGGCGACCAAGGCCGGCCGGCTCGTGCTCAAGCGCCGCCGCGCGAAGGGCCGCGCCAAACTCACGCCTTAATCCACGGCCGAGGGCTTGTCCGTCCGGCCGACAAGCAAGCGTTCTTGCAGCATTCGCGACAGCACCGGTTTTCACGACAAGACCGGCTGCCGGACAGCGCGTCATTCAGTCGCGTGTTTCAAAAAGCATCGCGTAGCGGCGACGAATGGTTTACCGTGCTTTGCCGCAGCAACAATCAGCGCCGTGCCCGCCTCGGGCTGGCGATATCGAAAAAGACCTGTAGCAAAGCTGCGAGGCGCAACCGTATCAAACGTATTGTCAGAGAATCGTTCCGTCGACACCGGGCCGACCTCGGTGGCGTAGACGTGGTCGTCATGGCCAGGCCGGCCGCGGCCGCGGCAAGCAATGCCGAACTGTTCGCGAGCCTCGACGGCCACTGGCAGAGGCTATACCGGCATACGGCGAGGGAGGGGGAGCGCCGTGGATAACCAGCGTCTGCTCGTCTGGGGCTTCTTCGTCATCATGCTGTACCTGGCCTGGCAGACCTGGATGCAGGACTACGGGCCGAAACCGCCGGTGGAGCAGGGAACCGACACGGCGCTGCCCGCGGCGGAGCCGATAGAGCCGACCGAGCTACCCGGCGAGCTGCCGACCCTGAGCGACGATGCAGCGCTGCCGACGCTGGAGACGCAGCCGCCCGAGACGAGCGAGGCCGTCGACCCGGGCGCGGAGGAGCCGCAGCGCGGCCGCAGCGTCACGGTGCGGACCGACGTCATGGAGGTCACGATCGGCACGGCCGGCGGCACGCTTGCCGGCGCGACGATGCTGGGCTACCCGGTAGCGAAAGATCGGCCCGATACCAAGGTCGAGCTCCTGAGTGGTGGTGACGACTACGGCAGGATCCTGAGCTGGCTGCGCGCGAAGGACGGCGCTTCAGCCGCGCCGGATTCCGGCACCGTGTTCGAGGCCGACAGCGATCGCTACGAGCTCGGCGACGCGGAAACGCTGATCGTCCCGCTTCGCTGGCAAAACGACGACGGCGTGCGCTTCGAAAAGCGCTTCGTGTTCACGCGCGGCAGCTACCGCATTGCGCTCAATCAAACGGTCGTCAACGAAAGCACGGACGCCTGGCGCGGCGACCAGGTGACCCAGGTCGTAAAGCGATCGGAGGAACAGGAGCGGTCGATGTTCGACGTGTCGTCGTACTCCTTCGACGGCCCGATGATCTTCGACGGTGAAAAAGCCGAGAAGCTGGACCGCGACGACCTGATCGACGACGGTCCGCTGAACTTCACGACGGACGACGGCTGGTACGCATCGATCCGCCACCATTTCCTCGCGGCGGTCGTGCCGGCACAGCCGGCGACGAACATCTTTCAGGTGCGCATCGATCGCAATCTCCTGACCGCGAGCGTCATCAGCGCGCCGCAGACGGTCGCTCCGGGCGCGACCGCGAGCTTCGATCGCACGCTGTTCGTCGGGCCCAAGCTGCAGGCGCAGCTCAACGACGTGCATCCGAAGCTCAGGCTGTCCGTCGACTACGGCTGGCTGACGATCCTGTCGCAGCCGATGTTCTGGCTGCTGTCGTGGATCTACAAATGGGTCGGCAACTGGGGCTGGGCCATCATCGGCGTCACGATCGTCATCAAGCTCGCGTTTTACAAGCTGACCGAGACCTCGGGCCGTTCGATGGCGAAGATGCGCGAGATCCAGCCGCGCATGAAAGCCCTGCAGGAGCGCTACCAGGACGATCGCCAGGCGTTGTCGCAGGCCATGATGGACCTGTACAAGCGCGAGAAGATCAATCCCGCGGCCGGCTGCCTGCCCATCCTGATCCAGATGCCGTTCTTCCTTGCGTTCTACTGGGTGCTGGTCGAGTCGGTCGAGATGCGCCAGGCGCCGTTCGCGCTGTGGATCACGGACCTGTCGTCGCGCGATCCGTACTTCATTCTGCCGCTGATCATGGGCGCGGCCATGCTGGCTCAGCAGAAGCTGAATCCGGCGCCGGCCGATCCCGTGCAGGCACGAGTGATGCAGATCATGCCGATCATGTTTACCGTGTTCTTCGCGTTCTTCCCGTCCGGCCTCGTGCTGTACTGGGTGACGAACACGCTGCTGTCGATCGCGCAGCAGTGGCAGGTGAACCGCGTCGTGCATGCCGAAGCCGTTGCGGCAAAATCGGGTAAACGGAAAGCCAAGAAGAAGCAGGACGATTAGGCGGCGAGCGTCGTCCGAATCCTGACCTCCGCGTGCAGCGTGCGGTGCACGGGGCACATATCCGCGATCTGCAGCAGGCGCTCGATCTCCGCATTCGTAAGTTCGCCGTCGAATGCGATTTCCCGCTCGAACGTATCGATTCTGCCGGCCTTCGTTTCGCAGTCCGAGCAGTCGTCGGCGTGAATCTTGCCGTGGCGCACGCGAACCGATATCGAACGCAGATCGAGCCCCTTGCGGGCGGCATACATTTTCAAGGTCATCGACGTACAGCTCGCCAGCCCGGCAGACAGCAGGTCATAGGGCGACGGTCCCTCGCCGCCGCCGCCGACCGACGCCGGCTCGTCGGCGATCATTTCGTGGCCGGCAACGCGCAGTTCCGTGCGGAACGATTCGATGTTCGTGGTGGCAAACACGTCGGTGTCGCCGGGTGTCGGGTTCTGCATGTCGGCTCCGGGTGTGGTCTCATTGTGAGTATGACCGATTCCGGAGACACGATCGTTTCCATCGCGACGCCGCCCGGCAGCGGCGGCATCGGCATCGTGCGCCTGTCCGGCGATGACGTGCCGCACATCGCCGCACGCATGCTGGATACACTGCCGGAGCCGCGGGTCGCGACGCTCGCCACGTTCCGCGCCGCGGACGGCAGCACGATCGACCGCGGTATCGCGCTGTTTTTTCCGCGGCCGCATTCGTATACCGGAGAGGACGTGCTCGAGCTGCACGGTCACGGCGGACCGACGGTCATGGCGATGCTCGTCGACGCGCTCGTCGCCAGCGGCGCGCGCCGCGCCGAACCGGGCGAGTTCTCGAAGCGCGCCTATCTGAACGACAAGCTCGACCTGGTGCAGGCCGAGGCCATTGCCGACCTTATCGAGTCGGGCACGGCGCAGGCGGCGCGGGCGGCGCTGCGCTCACTGTCGGGAGAGTTCTCGGCGCGCGTGCAGGCGCTGTCGACGGAGCTGACGGCGCTGCGCGTGTTCGTCGAAGCCGCGATCGACTTCCCGGAAGAGGAGATCGACTTTCTTTCCGACGATGAACTTGTGGCACGCATCGACCGCGTCGCCGCCTCGTTCGAATCGCTGCAGAAAAGCGCGACGGTCGGGCGGGTGCTGCGCGACGGTTTTCGCGTCGTTCTCGTCGGCAGGCCGAACGCCGGCAAGTCGAGCCTGATGAACCGGCTGAGCGGCGAGGAAACGGCGATCGTGACCGAGATCGCGGGTACGACCCGCGACGTGCTGCGCGAGACCATCAGCATCGACGGGCTGCCGGTCGAGCTGATCGACACGGCGGGGCTGCGCGACAACCCGGACACGGTCGAGCGCGAAGGCATTCGCCGTGCGCGCGAGGCGATGCGAAATGCGGACGCTGTGCTGTGGATACAGGATGCGAGCGATGATCGATCGGGCGAGCAGTGCGATGACCTGCCCGACGGCGTGCCGGTCCTCGTCGTAAAAAACAAGATCGACCTGCTGCAGAATCCGGCTGAGGATGGAGACGCCACGGTCAGGCTGTCGGCGAAGACCGGCGAGGGCATCGACGCGCTGCGTGACAAGATACGGCAGCTCGCCGGATACGCGAATCTGGGCGAAGGCGCCTTTACGGCCCGACAGCGTCACGTCGACGCGCTGCATCGGGCGGCCCGACACTTCACGGAAGGCCGCACGGCGCTCGAGCAGCGCCGCGCCGGTGAGCTGTTCGCCGAGGAGCTCCGGCTTGCGCACGACGCGCTGGGCGAGATCACCGGCGCCGTGTGTCCCGACGACCTGCTCGGGCACATTTTCGCGACGTTCTGTATCGGCAAATAAGTGACATAAGACACAAACGGGCGCCGCAAAAATTCGTCCGAAAACGCGACGAAAACGCTTGCTTTAGCGCCGCGGGCGGCCGTACGATCCGCGCCACGATACGCGGCGAATCATCAGGTATTCATCTGCCGTACATCATGTCCGTGCATCCTGTGCGGGCATCATATCCGTACATTCTGTGCGGAACTTACTTGGGCAATCAAAGCAATAGGGAGAACATTATGTTGCGTTCTTTAGCGTACGTATCATTACTGGCGGTCGCCGCCCCGGCGCTTGCCGAGGGACCGAACTGGAACTACATCGAGGGCAGCTACGAGCGCGTCGAGTTCGATGACGACGTCGGCGGCTTCGACGTCGACGGCGACGGCTTCGGCATCGCCGGCTCGTTCGAGATCGCTGATTCGTGGCACGCGTTCGCGAGCTACGGTTCGGCCGACTTCGACTTCGACATCGACCTCGATCAGCTGGTCATCGGCGGCGGTCTGCACACGCCGATTTCCGACAACACCGACTTCGTTGCCAATCTCGCCTACGTGCGTGTCGACGCGAGCGCGCTGGGCTTCTCGGTTGACGACGACGGTTTCGGTGCGTCGATCGGCGTGCGCGGCATGATGTCGCCGCAGGTCGAGCTCGAGGCCTACGTCGACTACGTCGACCTCAGCGACTCCGGCGACGACACCTCGTTCCGTGCCGCTGGCTGGTACAGCTTCACCGAGAACTTCGCAGCAGGGCTGCAGATCGGCACCGGCGACGACACGACGAGCTATGGGATCGGCGCGCGCGTCTACTTCGACTGACGCGACGTCCTCAAGCTAGTTGGGACGAAAACGCGGCTCCGTGATCGACATTTCGGTCACGGGGCCGTATTTCGTTACGGCGTCGCGAATCGCTGCCGCGTTACCGAGCAGAACCAGCACGACATCGTCGGGTGACGGATAGACGCGGTCGATAACCGCATCCAGCGACTCGGCGGTCGCGGCGGCGATGGCCGCGCCGTAGTCGTTAATGTACGAAGCGTCGAGACCGTATGCCTCCAGCACGGCGAACTGTGCCGCAAGCTGGCCCGCGGTCTCGAGGCGCGTGGGAAACTGGCCGAGCACGTAGTTCTGCGCCGACGTGATCATCCCCGGGTCCGGCGCCGTGTCGCGCAATTTTCCGAGCAGATCGAGCGCCATGTCGATGGCCTCGATCGTCGTCTCAGTCGCGGTAAACGAGCTGATTGCGACCGAGCCCGGCAGCGATGGCCGCAGCAGCACCGAGCGTGCACCGTAGGTCAGGCCCGACTCCACGCGCAGCGCGTTATTCAGCATCGACGTGAAGCGGCCGCCGAACAGCGTATTGGCGAGATCGAGGTCGGCACGCTGCGGGAAA
>JBFHXQ010000110.1:0-8912 GCA_041598895.1 Woeseiaceae bacterium
TCTGCAGTATCGACGCGGGCGCCGATGATCATCCGGTTGTCGCGCAGTGCACGGTTCATTCGCTGCCTGATCGCGGCCGGATCCGACGCCGCTGCGGCGTCGGCAAACTCGAAGGCGAGCATGGAAAGTTCGCGCCGGGCGCGGCGCTCGAAACTGTCGCGCAGGTAGCGCTGCTGCTCGAGCACGATCTCGCTGGCGAGCCAGCGGTATTGACCGTAGAAAATCGACAGCATGACGACGCTGACGGCGCCGCCGAGCAGGAGCGCAAGCAACAGATTTCTATATGATTTCCTGCGGGTCATTGCGCTGCCTTCTGTCGCACCGCGGCGTCGGGCGGCAGGCTCGATCTCATTGTTATTCTTTTTTTACCGTCTTGCCTGCGCGCGACCGTTCAGCCCGCACAGACTCGTCCGCCAGTGTAGCACCGGGCCGGATTCCACGCCCCAAATTTTACATATTGGGAAATATAGAGCGATCGCTCAGTCGGCGTCGCGTTTCTCGACGAACTCGGTCGGTCCGGCCTGGCCGCTGGTCTTCATGACGCCTTCGACGACGGCGCCCTCGGCGACGGCGATCGCGTCACCGGTAACGGTGCCCGAGATGCGGGCGGTTTCGGTAATCTCGACGTGGCCGGAGGCGACGATGTCGCCGTCCACCCGGCCAGCAACGATGACATTTCTGGCGCGTATGGTTCCGGTCCAGGACCCTTGCGGCATCAGCATGACGGTTCCTTCGAGTTCACAGTCGCCGTCGACCTCGCCGGATACGTGCAAAGCGCCGCTGCCGGCGATGACGCCGCTGATGCGGCAGCCCTCGTTGACCAGTGTGGCCGGGCCGCTGGAGCGATCGCGAAGGCGACGCAGGGGATTGTTCATCGGAATACTCGATTGAGGCACGCCAGACGCGCAGTCTACCGCGCGTTCGATACCGTTTTAAGTGACGCGCGTCTCGCCTGAGGCCTGTCGACGCGACAGCGGACAGGTTTTAGTCGTCTTTTTCGATGTAGCCGTAGCCCAAAGTCTCGATACGCACCAGCACGCCGCCTTCGAACACCAGCCGGCGCATCAGCTTGCGCGGGCCGAAGTTGTACACGTATTCGGTGACGATGACCTCTTCACTGAGCGTAGCGTAGGCCGGGAATTGCCGCTGGCGGAGTCCGCCCGGCGTCACCTGCCGCCAGCCGAAGTTCAGACTTCTCAGGGTATAGCCGAGGTGCCGGCGCGTCGTCGGCTCACCGCAGATTGCCAGCACCTGCTGCTCGTGCATGCCGTCCTTGACGATCTTGCTCTTGCAGCGAAACGCATGCGCCGGATCCGCGGCGAGCAGAGCAACACCGAGAACGGCGGCAATGGGCAGGACTTTTCGGGACAAGGGCTTCACCAGATTCTAAATTGTAGACGATAGCGCCCGGCACTCCGTCAGCATATTCGACCCTGTGGGACCATACGAGTTCGGCTACCGCTGGTCGCGATGACCCCGAGGGCAGCGCATATGGTAAAACAGCGCCGTGACCACCCCGTTCGAACAACGCCTGTCGGCGCTTGCCGGCGCCGCTCCGTCGCCGATCGCCGGCGGCCTCAAGGGCGTCGAGAAGGAATCACTTCGTGTCGATGCGTCCGGCTGCCTGTCACAGCGACCGCATCCGGCGGCGCTCGGGTCCCCGCTGACGAATCCTTACATAACGACGGATTTCTCCGAGGCGCTGCTCGAGTTCGTGACGCCGGCATACACGACGACGTGGGAGACGCTGCGCGCGATCTGCGACATTCACCAGTTCACCTACGACAATCTGGGCGACGAACTGCTGTGGCCCGCGAGCATGCCGTGTCGGATTCCGGGCGACGACCAGATACCGCTGGCCCGCTACGGATCGTCCAACGTCGGCACGATGAAGACGGTCTACCGGCGCGGACTCGGGCATCGCTATGGGCGCCACATGCAGACGATCGCAGGCGTGCACTTTAACTACTCACTACCCGCTGAATTCTGGGCGGCCTATCAGGACGTGCTCGGTGAACAGCGCGAAGACGATGCCTTTCGCTCAGACCACTATATGGGACTGGTCAGGAATTTTCGCAGGCTGGGCTGGCTGATGCTGTACCTGTTCGGCGCCTCGCCGGCGCTGTGCAAGTCGTTTGGCCGACGCGGGGCGACGGTCGACATGCCGTCGCTCAGCGACGATACCTGGTACGAGCCCTACGGCACGTCGCTGCGGATGAGCGACCTCGGGTACAACAACCAGAACCAGGCGCGCCTTTGCATCAGCCTGAACAGCGTCGACGAGTACATCCGCGATCTGTCGGCAGCGATACGAACGTTGGAGCCCGACTATGAGGCTATCGGCGTCAAGGTCGACGGCGTCTATCGCCAGCTGAACGCCAATCTGCTGCAGATCGAGAACGAGTACTACAGCTCGATCCGACCGAAGCGTGTCGCACGCTCCGGCGAACGACCGACGTCGGCGCTGCAGCGTGGGGGAGTGGAATACGTCGAGATCCGCTCGCTCGATATCAATGTGTTCGACCCGAGCGGCATCAACCAGAACACGATGCGCTTCATCGAGGCGTTTCTGATCTACTGCCTGCTCGAGGAGAGCCGGCCGCTCGATGCGGACGCGCTCGGCGAGGCCGGCGACAATCAGCTGCAGACCGCGAAGCGCGGCCGCGATCCTGCGCTGAAGCTCTTTCGCAGCGGGCGGCCGATCGCCCTAGATGCCTGGGCACGAGAGGTCGTCGACAAGGTCGCGGCTGTTGCGGACGTCATCGATCGTGCCGACGGAGGTGACAGCTACGCGGCCGCCACGGGCGCGATGCGCGAACTCGTCGAGAACGCGGATGCAACACCCTCGGCGCGCATGCTGGAGGAGCTCGCCGCCGCGAAGCAGAGCTTCTTCGACTTCGTGCTGGAAGTCGCCGTCGGGCACCGCGACTACTTTCGCTCGATCGAGCCGCTCCCCGATGAACGGCAGCAGGCGTTCGAGCGCGCGGCGCGCGAATCGATCGAACGGCAGCGCGCGATCGAGGCGGCCGACGAGATCAGCTTCGACGACTACCTGAAGCGCTACTTCGCGAACGGCTGACGCGTCGCCTAGAACGGCAGCGGGGTGCCGGTCTCGAACGCGTGTTCGCGGTACAGCGCCTGCAATCGCCGTGTAACCGGGCCGGCTTCGGCATCGCCGATGCTGCGCCCGTCGGCTTCGAGGATCGGCGTCAGCTCACCCATCGTGCCGGATGTGAACGCCTCGTCGGCCGTGTACAGCTCGGTCAGGCTCAGGTCGCGTTCCGCGGCCGGGATGTCACTTGCGGCGCAGATGTCGAGCACCGTGCGGCGCGTGAGCCCCGGCAGGCAGCTGGTCGCGAACGGCGTCAGCACCGTGCCGTCGTGGACCAGAAACAGATTCGTGTCATTGGTCTCCGACAGGAAGCCGTTCACGTCCAGCATGACGGCGCTGTCCACGCCGGCCACGTTGGCCTCGATCGACGCCAGGATGTTATTCAACAGATTGTTGTGATGAATCTTCGAGTCCAGGCATTCGGGCGTGTTGCGACGGATCGACGACGTCACGACGCGTATGCCGTCGTCCGAGTACACCGGCGGCTTCCACTCCGCGAGCACGATCAGCGTACAGCCGGACTGATTGAATCGCGGGTTCATGCCGGACGTGACTTTCTCCCCGCGCGTCAGCGTGAGTCTCACGTGCGCGCCGTCGCGCATGCCGTTCGCCTCCAGCGTGCGGAATACGGCGTCGGCGATGTCGTCACGCGGCGGGATCGCCGCGAAGGCGAGCGCTTTGGCTGAATCGCGCAGCCGTTCGAGGTGCTGCTCGAACGCGGCGATACGGCCGGAATAGACTCGCAGCCCCTCCCAGACCGCGTCGCCGCCCTGCACGACGCTGTCGAACACCGAGACGCGTGCCTCGGCGCGCGGTTTCAGCTCACCATTGATGCCGACCAGGATGTCGGCGTTGCGGGGATCCGGCTGCTGCATGTTCATTCTCCCGACGGCGACGCACGCAGCGCGTGCGCGAACAGTTTTTCGTACCAGGGGCGACAGCGATCGTAAAGGGCGTCCAGCTCGGCCGGGAAGTCCGGCTTCTCGCGGTACGGCTGGAAACCGGTGCTGCGATGCACGGCGTGATACCAGTGCGGCGCCCAGACGCCGTCCTCGGGGCGAGGACCGGCCGGCCATGTAAGCATCGCGTCCGAATACGTGATGCCGACGGCGGCGCACAGCGCCTGCAGCACGCCCCGTGGCTCGAGCAGCAGCTCCCGGGAGTCCAGCACGACGGGTTTCTGGCCGAGGTCGCGGAACCGATCGAAGAGCTCGCACTGGCGCCTGAGCCCCGTGTCGTCGAGTCCGGCATCGGGCAGCTGCACTTGCAGCGACGGCAGCATCTGTTTCGGGTCGCGGATCAGCAGCACATTCACCGTATGCGCGAGGAAGCCCAGGTCGATGTCGACCAGGTGATGCGCCATGTGCTTTACGAACAGCCGCGGTAGCGGCTGCTGTGCCTGCTCGCGGATCAGCTTGCGCATCACGGCGCCGCCGTCACAGTCCATCGCGGCGATCACGTCGTCGCGACCCGGGTGCGGCGCGCCGGTGACGCGCAGGTAGTGACCGTACAGCGGCTCATCAACGACGCGCACGTCATCCAGCTCGGCAAAGCTGTACATCAGTGCCGTCGACACGTTGCGCGGTCCCGACCACAGACACACCGGGCCGTTGTCACTCGCCGAAGCAGTGTTGCGATGTCGTCTGGCCGCGCTCACGGCTGCAGTGTAGAACCTATCTCAAAATAGATCATGCCCGCGTTGCACTGCGAATGGCCGCGAGGCGAGGCGCGAGGAACGAAGTTTGGTCACTCCAATTGAGTGACGAGCAACGCCGTATCGCGGCCATTCGGACCGCAACCCGCGGGGACGACAGCTCTTTTTCCGCAAGTCCTTCGTTGCAGCTCGCTGGAGTGGAGGGACCACACGGCGCTGGCTGCGCCTTGTCTTGCGGAAAAAGAGCTGTCGTCGCGGCCAGATCTATTTTGAGACAGGTTTTACTGAAGTGCCGCGCCGGGAAAAATCCGGCAGATCGTGGGGAGGCGGGCCGAACCGCCGGAATTCGACGGGGCATCTGTGCGCTCCGTCACAGTTTGATCGGCGCCTGTGTGACGCCCGGGGCAATTTAACTAAACTTGGAGCAGCCGCAGCGTGGCGGCGCAATCGGTGCAATTCTTGATCAAGACCTTCATAACCGGAATCGTCATCGGCGTCGCGGGATTCGTCGCGGCCCTGTATGCCGTGCCCGCCGTCGATTTGAGTCGCGAGACGTCGATCATCGCCGTGTCGCCTAACGGCGGTAACGCCGAGACGTTTCATATCAATATCCCGATGGATCGCATCATGGTCGGCGATCCTGCCGGCAAGCAAGGCGTGCCGCCGGGTGTCGCATGGCCCGAGGACCCCGTACTCGACGGCGTCAGGGCCGAAGTATTCAAGGTTCGTAATTCGCGAAACGCAGTAATCGGCGTCGCGAGTCGGCTCGCTGCCGAAAGCGGCGAATTCGGCAACGTCATCGAATGGGTGGTGCATCTGCCGGCGCGCGGATCGCTGTTCGTCACGCTCGAGGCGGCGTCCGGCGGCGGCGGCCGAACCGGCCCGCTGCGCGCCGGCACTCGTGAGTTCCGGACCATCGTCGGTACGATGCGCGAGCGCTGGGTAACGAATACCTCCGCGGAAGCCGATGCGCCGGCCGGCCGCATCGAACTCGTCGCGACGTTCGTATCGTCCGAGTTACCGGACAACGACGGCGAAAGGGAGGAGGCGGAATGAAGTACCTCCTCGCTCTGGTAGTCGGGATTGCGGTCGGCGCCGTGATCACGCTCGCGTTCCTTTACTACAACCCGTTTACGACGCAGGCGAGCCTGTCGCCGCTCGAGGTCAGCGAACGTCCTCAGTTCAGCCTGCAGTATTCGGCGATCGCCAATCACGCGATCGTGTACACGAACGACGGCGAATCACGCGTGCGCCCGTACCCGGACAAGGTTCTGCAGCTGTGGGAAGCGCCCGTGCGGCGCACCGCGGCGCTGGTGACCCTGCTGCGCGACGGCCGCGGCATGCCGGCGGGCATCGGCATCAAGTTTTCGACGCATTCCGAAGATAGCCGGATTCTGAACGGCGAGGCGCTGGTCGACAGCGTCTGGCACGTCTGGCTGCCGGAACGCGGCTCGTTCATGCTCGCGCAGACCGAAAACTACTGGGACTACCTGCGCGAAGTCGTGCTGCCCGCGTACCTGAGCTCGGGCAACAACTGGAAGGGCAACTGGCGCGGCACCGTCACGAGCGGCCCCGGCGCGCTGGGCACCGCAAAGGTTTTCGGCGGCAGCGGATCGCTCGCCGGCGTCGATGCCGAGGCCATCGAAACGCTCGCGGCCAAGGCCTACTCGTCAGATCACGGACCGGTCGCGATGGAAGGCCAGCTGACCATCGAGCTGCCGCTGCCGGGGAGCGGCCTCGCCGCGGACAACGGCAGCGACTGATTCCTCTCAGACATCGCTCGGGCTCCGGGAACGAAGCAAAACAAAGCGCGTTAATGCGCGGCCGCTGGTCGACGACGGCCGGCTTCGTCCAAAGCAGTGCTTCTGGTGACACAGTTTCTGTGCAGTCGAGAAGGCGGGATTCGTCCAGAAGCGGTCGATCGACCGACGAAGTTCTGCGTGTGACGATGTTACGAATCTCTATTCGAGACCTTCTATTTCTTGCTCGACAGCCGAGTACAAAGAAGCCGCTGCAATGATGTCTTTCTCATGCCGCTTCCATTTCTCATCATTCGGTGAGGTCAACGTATAGCGTGAAAGCGGAAAACCTTGTTGTGCGATTGCCTGCATTTTTGGTCCATACGGAATATCTGAGAATTGACAAATCCTTTGCAGCGTCTCGCCGGGGCTATGCAGAAGCGACTCGTAGCTCACGTGCGTCCAATCAGTCTGTGGCAAAGCGGAGAGGTCACGCATGATCTGGTTATTCGTTTGCGCCCATTGCCAGGCAGCAATCTCGGGTATCGACCGGCCTCGCATATCGCGCCATGCCGGAGGCAGCAAGAGCGACCACTGCGGTCCCTTCCAATCAGGCAGTCTTGCGTATGTAACGAACTTCTGCGATTCCCAGGCATCAATCATGCTTCCAATATTTGGCCCGGCAGCTCGATGCAAGAATACGAACTTGGCGTCAGGAAACATCCGCCGGAAAAAGGGTATTCGCAGCGAATTTTTCGGTGTTTTTTCTAGAAATCGAATTGAAGTCGGTTGAAACTCTTCCGGCGTCTGCTGATATGTACTACCCGCAGCATTTTGAAGTCGACCCATGAACGCGTCCATCAATAATGCGCCAATCTGCGGCGTATAATCGTCCGCCGAGAGTCTATTGGATTCGTAGCCTCGGTTTTCCGGATGGAGGACAGGAATCGACTCAACTTCGCGCTGGCTTTCATCACCTATCGTCCACAGGTCCTTGTTCTTTTGCAGTGCTTCGAAAAGCATCGTGCTGCCCGACCTGGGCGCCGCAACAATGAATATCGGTTTTCGGAATGTCGGTGCTTTGAATTCGCGAACGTATTCTTCAAGGGATAATCCGGTTCGAGAGGTCGACAATGCCGCCCGATCGCTCAACGGCCGGTATTCATCGACATCGGGGTCGGAGGCGGTGCTCTGCGCCGTCACGAACGTAGAATCAGTCATGGCGGCTACCCATCCTGCTGCGACTTCGTATGCGTTCGCATCGTTGCTGTCAAACTTCGTGTTCTCCAGCAACGGACACAGTTTGGCTTTAAGCTGCTTGCAGAGCAGCTGATACATTGGAATCGACTCGGCTGAGCCCCCGTATAGTGCCCAATGACTGCGCCAGTCTTGCTTGAATCGCTTTATCTCAAGGACCGCCTTTCCAAATCGTTGCGAATCCGATTCTCGAAAGTTCCCCAGATCGTCGAGCAGTTCGTTGAGCATATTATCGATTTCATCCGGCGGTCTAACTGGCACGGAATTGAATCTCTCAAAGTCGAGTTCTGGAATTTCCGCGTCTGGAATGTAGGGCTGCCAGGAAATGGAATCAGACCACCCTTCGTCTGCAGTGCGCGGATCCCAGCCAGCATCAACGATCTCCCAGAATCGTGACGTTCCCACTGTGTCGATAACGAGATGGATCCGGTCAACATCACTGCGATTATAGACCGCGTGCTGTCTCCAATTGTCAAAGGTCCACGCCTCGCCTGCGGCCATGTGTACGTCGATAATGCCGATCGAAGAAAACGTAATATCCGGGTGCGTGATGATCGGAATGTGAATTCGGACCCTGTTTCGCCAAGTGTAGTTGCCGTCGCTGTGCGAAGGTACATCGGCGCCGCTAGCAAGGCGCATCAATCTCGAACGTCCTACAACAGTATTGAATTTCGCTAAAGTCTGCAGAATATACGGGCACCGCTGCAGTGCCGCGGTGGGTTTCATTTCGCCAACGTACCGATCGTTGATTTCACCGTTAGCGGAGACAAGGGCGAGTGCCGTATTTCCTGTATGTCTGAGAGGATGATAACTCCAATCATCTTCCGAGAACTGTAATGCTTCTTCGGCTAAGCGTTCGGCATCAAATCTCAACGGCAGCTTTATGAATGCAGACGAAAGTCTCATACGAATCTAAATGTCTGGATACCAGGATCTGGCTGTTGCTGCGGACATTTGGGTCATTCTACATCAGCAGTCCCAACCGGCGGCGCCTGGCCGAAAACGTCCCGCACAGAAAAAACGATCCGCTTAAGCAAGAGCACGCACGGCGCAAAAACGTGGCCTGGATCGGCGAATGATCGATACGGGTGGCAGGCACGAGTTCGGCATTATCGACGCGAATCGCCCGCTTCTCTAATTCAAGTAGACA
>JBFHXQ010000111.1:0-8901 GCA_041598895.1 Woeseiaceae bacterium
ACGCCGATCGACGCGGCCGCCGAGGTCGTCGACGTCCTGCAGACGCCGGCGTTCCTGTGCCGGCAGACGAATTTCATTCTTCGGGCGGCAGGCGCCGGCCGGCCGGTCAATATAAAAAAGGGCCAGTTTCTTTCGCCCTGGGAAATGCAAAACGTCGTGGATAAGGCGAAATCGACCGGCAATGAACACATCCTCGTTTGCGAACGGGGATTTTCCTTCGGGTACAACAATCTGGTTTCCGACATGCGCAGCATCGCCATTATGCGCGGCACCGGGTGCCCGGTCGTATTCGATGCAACGCACTCCGTGCAGCTGCCCGGAGGCAAGGGATCGGCATCCGGCGGCCAGCGCGAATTCATTCCCGTTCTTGCGCGCGCAGCGACCGCTTCCGGCGTTGCCGGCCTGTTTATGGAAACGCATCCAAACCCTGCACAAGCGCTGAGTGACGGCCCGAACGCATGGCCGCTCGACAGGATGCAGAACCTTCTGGAAACGCTTGTTGCGATCGATTCCAGCGTAAAACAGTCCGGATACCCAGAGGACGAGTTCCTGACCGCCTGAGAAGGCACTTTCTTTACGGGTCAGCGCGTACACGCGGCCCGGATCATACGCAGTGACTGGGGCAGCCATGATTAAAATTTCAGACATACGCGGCCGCGAAATTCTCGACTCCCGCGGCAATCCAACGGTCGAGGCCGACGTCATTTTTGCCGACGGCAGCAGAGCCAGGGCTGCGGTTCCGTCAGGAGCCTCGACGGGTACCCGGGAAGCCGTGGAGCTTCGGGACGCCGATCCGTCGCGCTATTTGGGCAAGGGCGTGCTGAAAGCGGTTGCCAACGTCAATGGCGAATTGCGCTCGTCCCTCGTTGGCCAGTCCTTTGAGGACCAGCGCGCGCTAGATACTCATATGATCGAAATCGATGGCACCGCCAACAAGAGCCGGCTGGGCGCAAATGCGTTGCTGGCAATTTCGCTGGCCGTGGCAAAGGCGGTGGCGAAATCGAACCAGCGTTCTTTGTACGCGGAGCTCGGCAGCAATACGACGATGCCGGTGCCAATGATGAACATCATTAACGGCGGGGCGCATGCCGACAACAGCGTGGACATTCAGGAATTCATGATTTTGCCGGTAGGGGCACCGAATTTTCATGAGGCATTACGCTACGGAGCCGAAGTGTTTCACGCGTTGAAGAGCGTGCTGCGTGCGGATGGACTCAATACCGCGGTCGGTGACGAGGGCGGATTCGCGCCGGATCTTCCGTCGAATAGGGCAGCACTCGATACGATCGTTGCGGCGATTCACAAAGCAGGTTTTGACGTCGGCCGGGAAATACTTCTGGGTCTCGATGTGGCAAGTTCCGAGTTTTACCAGGACGGCGTCTACCGGCTGGCGTCGGAAGGCCGGTCGTTTGACCGGTCGGAATTCTGCGGTTACCTGGCCGATCTCGCCGAGGCGTACCCGATCATTACGATCGAGGACGGGATGGACGAGAGCGACTGGCAAGGCTGGGCGCTGCTGTCCCGGGAGCTCGGTGAACGAGTGCAGCTGGTGGGCGACGACCTGTTCGTGACCAATACGGCGATACTCCGCCGGGGCATCAATGAAAAAATAGCAAATGCTATATTGATTAAACCTAACCAAATCGGTACCTTATCGGAAACACTTGATGCAATTACTATGGCCAGTGGCGCGGGTTACGCGGCCGTGATATCACACCGTTCGGGAGAAACGTCGGACAGCACGATTGCAGATATCGCCGTGGGCACGACCGCCACGCAGATCAAAACCGGATCACTGTCACGCTCTGATCGAATTGCGAAATACAACCAGCTTTTGCGCATCGAGGAGGAGCTGGGTGACAGCGCAACGTATGCGGGCACCGACGCGTTCTCGGTACCGGTATCCAAGCCATGACAGGGGGCGTTATTGAATGAGTATGCGCGTACTGCTTGTGCTCTTAGGTGCGGCGGCCCTCGCCTTGCAGGCCGAGCTCTGGTTAAGCGATGACGGTTTAAAGAAAACGCGCAAGCTGCGGACCGCCGTTGTGGCACAGCACGCCCAGAACGACTTGCTGCGCACGCGCAACGCGGCGCTCGACGCTGAAGTGATCAATCTCAAAAACGGTCACGCCGCGGCCGAGGAACGCGCCCGAACCGACCTTGGCATGATCGGCCGGAGCGAGACCTTTTATCAGGTCGTGCCGGCCGCCGACAGCCCCTTCTGAACGACCCTTCAGTCTACCTTCACGATGCCCGGCGTGCGCACGGCGGAGTACTGGTCGCTGCGCAAATCCGCTGCTCGCCCGCAGATTTTCGCGTCGTCGAATTATTCGACCCCGCGTTCGGCGAAGACGGTGAGCATGAATTGCTGTGGATCGAGAAGACCGGCGCCAATACGGCCTGGGTCGCCGAGCAGCTGGCCCGCTTCGCGGGCGTGCGCGTCGGCGACGTCGGTTTCTCTGGCTTGAAGGACCGGCACGCGGTAACGCGGCAGTGGTACAGCGTTCGCTGCGCCAAGTCACCGGATTGGGCGCAGTTTTCCGCGGAAGGAGTAGTGATTCTCGATCGCAGACGACATCGGCGCAAGTTGCGCCGCGGCTCGCATCGCGGCAACGCATTTCGAATCGCACTGCGATGTGACGGTGTGCATCGCCGGGCGGCCGAACTGACCGAGCGATTGACACGCATACGTACAGCGGGTGTTCCGAACTACTTCGGGCCGCAGCGCTTCGGTCGGGATCACGGCAACATCTCGCTTGCCCGGCGGTTTTTTGCGGGCGAGGGAGTCAGCCCACGGCGGCGAGGCCTGGCGATCTCCGCCGCGAGAGCTCTGCTCTTCAATGCTATCCTGGACGTCCGCATAGGGCGTGGAAGCTGGGATCGCTTCGTCACGGGGGACCTTGCGAATCTGGACGGCACGAACAGCGTGTTTCCCGTTGCCGCTGTCGATACCGAGCTTCGGTCCCGCTGCCGCGAGCTGGATATCCATCCGAGCGCAACGCTGTGGGGCGCCGGCGCGCCGCGGACGGCGGCAGCGGCTGCCGAGCTGGAGCGTGAGGCAGTTCGAGAACTTGTCGAGCTTCGGCAGGGCCTGGAGATAGCCGGAGTCGATGCGGGTACACGTGCGCTCCGCCAGCGTGTTTCTGGCCTCGAGTGGGAGTTCGGCGCCGATGTATTATGGCTCGACTTTTCGTTGCGTCGGGGCGGATTCGCAACGTCGGTTATCCGGGAGCTGGCGGACGTGACCGAGCACAGGCCGGATCATGAGACCTCGCAAGATTCGCGCTAGCCGATCGGGCGGAGCGTCAGGAAGACTTCAGCAGCACATAGATTGCGCCGGATCCGCCGTCCACCTGTCGCGCTGATACGAAAGCGAGAACTGGATCCCATTGCCGCAGCCATCGGTCGACTGCGTATTTCAGGACCGGCCCGCGCTGCCCCGAACCCAGGCCTTTGCCGTGCACGACGCGGATGCACAGGCGGCCGCTCCGCGCGCAATCGTGTATGAATGCCTTGAGGCGCGGCTTGGCCTCGGCCTGGGTCATGCCGTGAAGATCGATCTCCTCCTGCACGCTGAAGCGGCCACGCGCCAGACGCCGCATCGTTCGGAAACCGACACCCTCACGGCGAAAGCGTAGCGAGTGGGCCGTTCCGTCACGGCTCTCTGCGTGCCGGACGTGCAGGCTGTCCTGCAGTGTGCGTGCGTCGTCCGCGCGCGAGAATCTTGCGGCAGGCTTCGGCTTGCGCCGCGGGGTTTTCGCGCGTGCCTCCGTTTTAATCGGTTTGGCATCGGCCATCGCACGTCGAAACAGCTCAGTATCCTCGTCGTCCACGATCAGTTTCTCAGGCTATTTCAAAACCGGAACATCCAGTATAGTGAGCCCGCAATCGGCGGCCAATCCGCCAGCGATGCGAATGCGCCGAATCCCGATATGAGAATTCTCGTAAGCAACGACGACGGTTACCTGGCGACCGGTATCAATGTGCTCGCGAGTGCGCTCGAATCCGTTGCCGACGTCGTTGTCGTCGCCCCGGATCGAAATCGATCAGCTGCCAGTAATTCATTGACGCTGTCGTCACCGTTGCGGGTCAGGAAAACCGGCGAGCGACGATACCGCGTCAACGGTACGCCGTCAGACTGCGTGCACCTTGCGCTGACGGGATTTCTGGATCACGAGCCGGACCTCGTCGTCTCCGGTATCAATCACGGCGCAAACCTCGGCGACGACGTGATTTATTCGGGGACGGTCGCTGCGGCAATGGAGGGACGCTTTCTCGGCTACCCCACAATAGCGGTATCGCTGGTGGGCCGGGACCTCACGCACTTCGACACGGCCGGGCGGGTAGCGGTAGAGCTGGTCCAGCGCCTGCAGCGTCGCTCGCTGCCAGCCGAATTCATATTGAACGTGAACGTACCGGATCGACCGTACGATGATCTCGCTGGCCTCGTTCCGACGCGGCTGGGTTTTCGGCATAAGTCCGAACCCGTCGTGAAGTCGCAGGATCCGCATGGTCGAACGATCTACTGGGTTGGGCCGGCAGGCCAGGGCCAGGACGCGGGGCCCGACACGGATTTTCACGCAGTGGAGCAGGGCGCAGTCGCGATCACCCCGCTCAAGGTGGATCTGACCCGCCATGAAGCGCTCGCAGACATGCGTAGCTGGCTGCTCGATGACTGATCGCAGATTGGGAATCGGCATGACCTCGGCGCGAACGAGAGACCGGCTCGTGCGCCGGCTGCGCGATCAGGGCATTCGTTCCGAAATCGTTCTGGAGAGAATTCGCGACGTACCGCGGCACCTGTTTGTCGATGAGGCCCTGGCGAGCCGCGCGTACGAGGACACTGCGCTGCCGATCGGTCTCGGCCAGACGATCAGCCAGCCGTATGTTGTCGCGTGCATGACCGAGGCACTTCTTGCCGGGGGCGACCTCGAAAAAGTGCTCGAAATCGGAACCGGATGCGGGTACCAGACAGCGGTCCTCGCACCGCTCGTCCGCAAAGTCTATACGGTCGAGCGGATTCCGGAATTGCTGCGCAAAGCTCGCCAGCGATTGCGGGAGCTCGATATGTACAACGTGCAGTTCCGGCCTGGCGACGGCTGGGAGGGCTGGCCGAAATATGCGCCTTACGACGGTATCATCGTCACCGCGGCCGCGCCGGAGTTGCCCGGAAAGCTGCTCGCCCAGTTGGCAGAGAGCGGGCGGCTCGTCATTCCGGTCGGGCCACCCGGGTTTCAGCAGCTGCTCGCCGTCACTCGCAGGGATGACCACTACGAGCAAGCCCGTCTCGGCACGGTCAGTTTCGTACCGCTGGTCAGGAATGCGCAAGGCGCGTAGCGAAACGTCCACGCTGCCCGGAAGTTGCAGCTAGAATTTAGGTTATATTTATCAGCATGATAAAAGCATTACTGAAGGTCATTTCTCGTAAACGGACAGCGCGGGACAATCGCTCTTGAAGCTGTTTGCACCACTCTATGACCGCGTGCTCGAGTGGTCGCGACACCCGCACGCGGAACGCTATCTCGGAGCATTGAGTTTTGCGGAATCGTCGTTTTTTCCGGTGCCCGTCGACGTCATGCTGGCGCCAATGTGCATGGCCGATCGGGCGCGCGCCTGGCGCTTCGCGTTTGTGGCAACGGCATTCTCGGTGCTCGGCGGGATCGGCGGCTATGCGATCGGCTTCGCGATCTTCGAACTCATAGAGCCATGGCTTGTCAATTCGCGCTACTGGTCGAGCTACGAGCAAAGCCGCGAATGGTTCGACCGCTTCGGAGTGTGGGCTATTTTTGTTGCCGGCTTTTCGCCGATTCCGTACAAGGTGTTCACGATCGCGGCCGGCGTCGCCTTGCTGAATATGCCCGGATTCATCATCGCGTCGCTCGTCGGTCGCGGCGCGCGATTTTATCTCGTTGCAGGCCTTATCGTGCTCGGCGGCCAGCGCTTCGAGCATACGCTGCGTCGATACGTCGAGGGCATCGGCTGGGCCGTGGTCGGGGTCGCGGTCGCGCTTGGCGCCTGGCTGATGCTTCGCAGCTGAGCGGAGGCCGCGTGCCCGGGACGCATCGCGACGGGCTCGTCGTTCTGCTGCTGATTGTCTGCGCGGGGCTTCAGGCCTGCGGGGGAAGCCCGACTCGCTGGTCGGATGCGGCCGCGACACACGTCGTGCGGAGCGGCGAAACCCTGTTCGGAATTGCCTGGCGCTACGGAAAAGACCCGGCGGACCTCGCGCGCTGGAATCGACTCGGGGACGGTTCGCTGATTTTTCCCGGACAGCTGATCAGGCTCACGCCGCCCAAGGGCGCGGCAGCGCCGCGCCGGACGGGCACCGCTGCGGCGAAATCGCGACCGCTGCCGCGCATGCCGCAGGACCCGCCGCCCGACTGGGTCTGGCCCGCGGACGGACCAATCAGCGTCGGTTTCGGGGGCGTGCCGGGTCCGGGCACCGGTATTCTAATCGATGGTAAAAAAGACCAGCCCATTCGGGCCGCTGCAAACGGCCGCGTCGTCTATGCGGGCAGTGGACTGATAGGCTACGGAAAGCTTATTATTGTAAAACATAACGACACCTACCTAAGTGCCTACGGGTACACAGCGTCGCTGCTGGTTGAAGAGGGCGCAGAAATAACAAGTGGCCAGCCGATAGCGACGATGGGTGAGGGGCCGGAACGCAAAGCGCGACTGCATTTCGAGATCAGGCGCAACGGCAAGCCGGTTAACCCGCGAGAGTTTCTGCCCGCGAGATAACACGACTGACTCCTGTGATCGACGTGTCGCGTCGCGCGCTGACAGGAGTATGCCGTGCGCGAATCGGGACCGGATACGGAATCTACGAAGCGGGCAGGTGACACGAAGGGGGACCGCCCGCAGCCGGCGTCAAAACGCGCGTCGCGTGCGCGCTCCGATACCGTCGCAGTCCAGTCGCACGATCCCACCCGTCTTTACCTGAGTGAAATCGGCGTGTCGCAGCTGCTGTCGGCTGACGAGGAAAAGTATTTCGCGCGCCGCGTGCAGCGCGGCGACGAAGCGGCGCGCCAGCGAATGATCGAGAGCAATCTGAGGCTCGTCGTCAAAATCACACGCCGCTACATCAATCGGGGCCTGCCGTTGCTCGACCTGATCGAGGAAGGGAACCTCGGCCTGATTCACGCGGTCAAGAAGTTCGATCCGGAGCGCGGCTTCCGCTTTTCGACGTATGCAACCTGGTGGATTCGCCAGACCATCGAGCGCGCGATCATGAATCAATCGGGTACGGTCCGGTTGCCGATTCACATCATCAAGGACATCAATACCTGCCTGCGCGCCGCAAGGTCGCTGCGCCAACAGCAGGACGCGCCGCCAACGGCGGCCGATATCGCCGCGTACCTGGGTCGCGACGTTGCGGATGTCGAACGCCTGCTCGGCTTGCATCAGCGCGTCACGGTGCGGGCAGCAGCTGTCGGGGGTGAGGACGAGACCGCCCCGGTCGAGCGGCTCGAGGCTCGGAGTGACGCGGAGCCGTCTCGCTGCGCGCAGAAAGACGCGGTCAACGCGATCGTCGAGCACTGGGTGTGCGCTCTCAGCGACAAGCAGCGCGCCGTGGTCGAGCGCCGTTTCGGCCTGCACGGTTACCAGCGAGCCACGCTGGAGCAAATCGGTGCCGAAATTGGCGTCACTCGCGAGCGCGTGCGCCAGATACAGCTGGACGCGCTAAGAAATTTGCGGGTGATGATGGAGAGCCACGGCATATCCGGAGACTCGATCCTCGACTGATCGCGCCGGTCAGTCGACGTACAGCACCGCAGCGGCCTGCCGCCCCTCGGAGGCTAGCACATTGAACGTGCGCGCCGCGGCGTGCGTATTCATGACCTCCAGACCGACACCCTGACGCGCGAGCGCAAAAACGAGTTCGCGGGGCGCAAACAGGCTGGCCCTGCCGGTGCCGAGTACGATGACCTCTGGCTCGGTCGCTAGAATCTCGGCAAAATCCGCGGCGACGAGCTCCGGCACGGTCTTGTCGACCCAGCTCTCCAGCACGGCTTCAGAGGTCAACGCAACGGTTCGTCCGTAGCGCACGTCGGCGATTCGGATCTCGGTATCGGTGACGCTGCGGATCACTACGGTGCCGGATCGTTCGAGTGAGATTTTCAATTCCGATTTCCGTTACTATCATGGCGGCCACGGCAATTTTACTACGTCCGCGAACCGACGCCGGTACGGTGACGACGATTTTCAGCAGCAGGATGGGGCATGCGCAAGTGGCTGTCCGCGTATGCTCGGCAATCGGATTGATGCAGGAGCCCGTGACGACCACGCAAGCGGAGGGAATCCGCACCGCCACGATTCTCGTTACCGCAGGTGTACGGCGCCGGCTCGCCGATATTGCGCTGCGGCGACGCTTGTCGCGCGGCACGATTGGAAAATCTTCCGTCGGAGGTGACGCATTCGAGCACCTGCTTGCGGCAATCGGACGGGACCGGCCGGCAGCCGGGCTCGCCGCGTTGCGGTTTTGGGGCCAGACGGGACAGCGTCCGCAGACCTGGATCGCGGCGGCCGATCCCGTGTATCTCGAACCGCGGCTGGATCATCTCTGTTTGCACGCGCTCGACGAAAACAGCCTCGACGCGCAGGAGGTCGCAGCGCTGATGAGGCATCTGCAGGCGACGCTCGGCAATGCGTCAGAGCTCGGCTTCATCGGTATCGGCAGCAACGGGTATGTCCGTGCGACAGTGCCGCTGGCGACTGCAACGTCGTCACCCGCAGCTGTGCACGGGCAAAGGCCGGACGATTTTCTCCCGCATGGTGAGGAGGCCGGTCCCACGCGGCGATTGCAAAGCGAGATCGAAATGGCGCTTCACGAGCATCCGACGAATATCGAGCGTGCGAAGCGGGGGCTGCCGCCCGTCAATGCACTGTGGCTGTGGG
>JBFHXQ010000112.1:0-8836 GCA_041598895.1 Woeseiaceae bacterium
CCGTCACCGTCCGCGTCTGACCATTTCGGTGCGCCGCGTCCGAACGGGATCTGCAGGCCGAGACTGAACAGGTTATCGTGCTGATCCGTTGGTGCCGCGTTATCGACGCGATAGCGCCACTCTCCGCGCAGCGACACGTTCGACGAACCCAGATCGAAATTGAAACCGGCGCCGCCTGCGTACATGTCACCCTCATCCTCGGGGAGCGCGCTCTCGGGTGTCGTCTGGAACCATCCGAAACCTGCGAACAGGTACGGGCTCAGCCTGCTCGAACGAAAGAATACGCGCTGGAAGTCGATACCGATTCCGGCCTGCTCCTGAGGCGCGAAACCACCCAATGACGCGGCCTGGTACAGCAACTCGATATTCCAGTGGTCGTCCAGCGCGTAACCGAAACTGAACTGGCCGCCGCCGATTTCGTCATTTGCCGCCCGATCGTTATCGTCGTCGATGTAGGAGGCCATGGCTGAAAAATATCCCTGGCCGGCCTCGGCCTCCGCGGCAGCGTTGGAAAACCCGAACAGCAGAACGGTTGCCGCGGTGACGGCAAAACTCAGCAGTCTCATAACTCTCACTCCGTACGTTTGATTGCGAAATCCGGTGACGCCCCCGAAGATCGTTTGTCATGCCCGCGGTCGCGGACAGCCCTGCGCGAGTCGCTCCAGATACGCCCAATCCCGCGAAGCCGACCCCGCTCGGTCGGGCCGGATTCTAACATCATGAGACCCGCGATGGGTCAAGAAATCTGACTATAACTGGCGTTTTTTCAGTAACTTTCGTCACACCGTGGCAGCCGGCGCCGCAGGCCGCAGGGGCTTCGGTCGGCGGACGTTCGGGTTGAATCTGCGGGTCGGCATCTGCTGCCTGCGCGTGCCGGGCAATCAGAAATCGGACGCCGCGGGCCGCTGTAAATCTTTGCGATCCGATGGCGAGACGCGTTATCTTTGCCAGCCAGCGCCCGCGCCTGGCCAGGGCCAGGGCACCGACAAGCAAAATTCTAATCAGATCGCGATGGGAGATTCACGATGAGTGTTGCCAAAACGTCCGAAATATCGGCGGCGTCGAGCAAGAGTTTCGAGGACGCAATCCGAAAAGGGATCAAAAAGATGGCCGAGACCGTCGACAAGATCGAAGGCGCCTGGGTCAAGGAGCAAAAGGTTGTCGTCGACGATGGCGAGGTCAGGGAATACCGCGTCATCATGAAAGTGACATTTGTCGTCAAATGAGCCTGACGTTTTCAAGGTAAACGCCGGCAGAACCCAGAAACAGGAGAAAAACATGCCAGGTAAATTCGAGGTCTACAAGGACAAGGCCGGTGAGTATCGCTTCCGCCTGAGAGCAGCGAACGGCCAGAATGTCCTTTCCAGCGAGGGCTATGCGAAGAAGACGAGCTGCATGAACGGCATCGAGTCTGTCCGCAAGAACTCCCAGAATCCGGATCGGATGGTCAAAAAGACCACGCCGTCCGGCAAATATCGGTTCAACGTGACGGCGTCGAATGGCCAGGTCGTCGGGTCGAGCCAGAACTACGATTCCGAATCGGGCTGCCGCAACGGCATGAAAAGTGTCGCAAGCTGCGCGATAGACGCAACGGTCGACGACCAGACCTGATCGACGTCATCCGACGGACTCGATCGAGCAGACGAAGGGCCTGCCGGGCGCCACAGCCGGCGGGCCCTTTTTTATTTGATGCGGTGAAGCCTGCAACTTTCGCCTGTTTATCGAGGCATTTGACAATAACGGCTCGCCTCGACATTACCGTCAACCATAAGCGGTCCGCTGCGTTGTAAGGACTGAACACAGCGAATTTCGACGCTTTGACACAGGGAGACTGATCATGGATTTGAAAACGACGGGCATTATCGCAACGGCCGTGCTGCTGCTGAGCACTACCGCGGCAGCCGACACCGGCGATCGCATCGAAAACCGCCTCGACAAACGCGGCGACCGCATCGAGCGTCGCCTGGACGCGAAGGGCGATCGCATCGATCGGCGCCTCGACGCCAAGGGTGATCGCATTGACCGGCGCCTCGATGCAAAGGGCGATCGCGCTGATCGGCGCCTCGACCACCTGTCGGATCGTGCCGATAAAGCAGGCAAGGATCGGCTGGCTGAGCGACTCGACCGCAAGGGTGATCGCATCGATCGGCGGCTCGACAATCGAGGAGATCGTATCGATCGTCGTCTGGACAACAAGGGTGATCGCATCGACCGGCGTCTCGACCGGCGCGGTCGCCAAATCGACAATCGACATGATCGCCGCGGGGCTCGAATAAATCGTCGTATCTGACTCAGAGCGGTCATCAAAAGCGGCCGGCGCCAGCATGGCGACCGGCCGCCTTTTTGCCGCCCGTGCCTGCCAGCCGAAGGCTCCGCCCTGGGTGTGCTGCTGGTCGAGACGGTATGCAAATTCTTCGTTCCGTCCGGCAGCGGCCAGGCGTTCGTGACGATGCCGATTTTGTCACCGGTTGCGACCCTGACCGACTTGCCGCAGCAGACGGCCGTCATCGCCGACCGGTTCGGCGACGGATTTACGAACATGATGGTTCCGACCAGTGCCCTGATTATGGGCGCGCTGGCGCTGGCCCGAATACCGTACGGCAGGAGAATCAGGCTCTTCGATACCAGAGAACGCCCTGCTCGTCGCGTTCGACGACCAGCTCATCGTTTTCGAGCAAGTAGTTGAGGTGAGCCACGGATTCGCCAGTGGCCATTATCAGATTGGATTTGGTGATGCGGCTCTTGAAAAGCGCCGGAAAAACATCGACTGCTCGGTGCGGCTGCCTGCACAGCTCGAGCAATGCATCCAGTCCTCTCATGTGCTCGTTGATCAGAGCATCGAGGCGCGCGTGCGCACCGCGGAAGGGTTTCCCGTGTGCCGGCAGCACGAGGACGTCCTCCGGCAGCCGCGCCTTCATCGCGGCGAGTGACTCGAGCCAGTCGTGCAGTGGATTTGCAGCGGGCTCGGTGGGAAATACGCTGACGTTCGACGAGATTGTGGGCAGCAGCTGATCGCCGGAAATGACGATGTTCTCTTCCCGGTTGAACAGCGACGCGTGTTCCGGCGAGTGCCCGCGTCCGGTGATGATTTCCCAGGCACCGTCACCGATTGCGAGAGCGTCGGTATCATTCAGCCGCCGGTAGGCATCAGGCAGCGGGGCGACAAATTTCCCGAACGAGCCGAACATTTTCTTGTACCGCTCGATGTCGGCGGTGCCGAGCCCGGCGCGTGTGTAAAAACGAATTCCTGCGTCAGGCGCGGCGCGACCGGTGTCGGCAACGAGTACTCTGCAAAGTAAATATTCGTCTCGAGACATCCACAGTTCCACGTCGAAAGTCCGGGCGAGCCAGCCGGCGCATCCGACATGGTCCGGGTGCAGGTGCGTCACCACGATTCGCGACGCCGGCAGTCCCTGCATGGTCTCGACAAAAACGTTCTGCCACACGGACCGCGCATCCTCGGTATGCACGCCGGTATCGACAATGACCCATTTGCCACGATCTTCGAGGAGCCACAGGTTGATGTGACTGAGTGCGAACGGCAGCGGCATTCTCAGCCACAGAAGGCCATCCGCTACCGGCATGATCGAGCCCGGGTCGGGCCGCTCCCGGAATTCGTAGTGGATACCGCTGTTCGGCATGCCGGAATGGTCGCACGTTGGCGCACGGAATGCGCAATCGCATGCGTTTCCGCTGCGCGTCAGGCCGCCTTGCCCGTAACGGTCGCAAACTCCGTGCGCAGTGTCGCGATTTTGTCGCGCACTTCCGCAGCAGCCTGCTCCTTGACCGGACCGTAACCGCGTATGTCGAGAAACAGCCTGACGATGGACGCCGCAGCAATGACGTTGTCGGAACGCAGTCCGGTCAGGAGATCATCGACAATCGACTCGAACTCCACGATCAGCTCGCGCTCCATGCGCCGTTCAGCCGTGTAACCGAAAACATCGAGTGGTGTGCCCCGCAGCCCGCGCAGTCCGGCGAGCAGGCGAAAAACGGGAATGATCCAGGCACCAAACTCCCGCTTACGCGGCCTGCCTCGGGCATCCGAGCTGGCATTAAGAATCGGTGGCGCAAGGTGAAATCGCAGCTTGGCCGCCTGCCCGAAGTCGCGCCGCACGGCATCAAGAAAGCCGGTAGCCGTGTGCAGGCGCGCGACTTCGTACTCATCCTTGTAACTAAGCAGCTTGAAATAGCTCCGAGCAACGGCGTCCGTGAATCGCAGGTCTCCGCCGACCGACCGTTCCGCGCTCTGTGCGCGTTCGACCAGAGAAAGGTAGCGTAGCGCCAGCGCTTTATTCTGATAATCACCGAGAAAATTGGCGCGACGCTCGATGATCCGGTCCAACGGTTCGTCGAGCGACGCCGCGTCGCCGTCGCCCATAATTTGCCGAATCTGCTCGGGATTCGCGGCTGCGACGCGACCCCAGCCGAATGCCTGCTTGTTCTTTTCGATCTCGACGCCATTCAGTTCGATTGCACGCAGCAATGCGGCCAGCGACACCGGGACGAGCCCCTGCTGCCAGGCACAGCCGAGGAGCAGAACGTTTGCGTAAATCGTATCGCCCAGTATTTCTTCGGCGATGCGATTCGCGTCGAGCGTCCGCAAATTTTGCTCGCCAACGACCGACGCTATTGCGTCGAGCCGGTCCCGGCTGCGCAAATCGGCGTCGCGGTGTCTGACGAAGTCCGCCGTGGCCATCTCGGCCGTATTCACGATTGCCCGTGTTCTGCCGGGCGCGTACGTAACGGAGGCGCGCTGCGAGGAACTCACCACCAGGTCACAGCCGATCAGCGCGTCCGCGTGCGCCTTTTCGATTCGCACCTGGTTGATGTCGGTCGGCTCGTTCGCGATCCTTATGTAGCTCAGTACCGTGCCGAACTTCTGAGCAAAGCCCATGAAGTCGAGAACGCTCGCACCCTTGCGTTCGAGGTGTGCCGCCATGGTAATGAGCTGCCCAACGGTCACGACCCCTGTACCACCAACGCCGGTCACGAGCAGATCGTAGCAATCGTCGATGCGCCCGGGCGCAGGATCCGGCAACGCCGCGATCGCTCGCTCGAGATCGTTTTCGACCGCCAGGCCCATGCGCTTTTGCACCGCGCCGCCCTCGACCGTCACGAAACTGGGGCAAAAACCGTTCAGGCACGAATAATCCTTATTGCAGGAGTTTTGGTCGATCTTGCGTTTACGCCCGAACGGCGTTTCCTTCGGCACGACCGACAGGCAGTTCGACTCGACGGAACAGTCGCCACAGCCTTCGCAGACGAGATCGTTGATGACGACGAATTTCTTCGGATCCTCTAGCTTGCCGCGCTTGCGACGTCGGCGTTTTTCCGTGGCGCAGGTCTGGGCGTATATAAGTACCGTTACGCCCGGAATATCTCGAAGCTCCCGCTGCACGCTGTCGAGATCCCGGCGGTGGGAAAACGTCGTGCGCGGCGGGAAATCGGTTGCGCGGAAGCGCTCGGGTTCGTCCGATACGATGGCGATGCGTTCGACACCCTCCGCGCGCACCGAATGGGCGATTGCTGCAACGGACAGCGGGCCATCGACCGGCTGTCCGCCGGTCATCGCCACGGCATCGTTGAACAGGATCTTGTAGGTAATATTCGCTTTCGCCGCAACCGCCTGTCGGATCGCCAGCGATCCCGAATGGTAAAACGTGCCGTCACCGAGATTCTGAAACACGTGACGGCCGCCATTGAATTTCGAACGGGTAATCCAGTTGACGCCTTCGCCCCCCATCTGAATGAGACCCTCGGTGTCGCGATCCATCCAGCTCGCCATGAAGTGGCAGCCGATGCCGGCCAGAGCGCTGGATCCCTCCGGGACCCTCGTCGACGTGTTGTGCGGACAACCGGAGCAAAAATACGGCATCCGGGATGCACCCGTGATGGAGATGACGTTGCTGCCGGCGTTCCTGAGCTTGTCGGCCCGGGCCTGCATGTCGAGGCCTTCGAATTCGGCGTCCAGACGCCGGGCGACGATCTCCGCAAGCAAACGCGGCGACAGTTCACCGATCCATGGCACGAGAGACTGCTCCCGTTCGTCCTGTTTGCCGACCATGCGTTTCGGTTTGCGCCCGGGATAATCGTAAAAGTATTCCTTGAACTGACTTTCGATGATGCCGCGTTTCTCTTCGATGACCAGCACCTCATGCTTGTCATGCACGAAATCGAGGGCGCCGTCGTGTTCCAACGGCCAGACCATGCCGACCTTGTACACGTCGAGACCGATTTGTCGCGCCTCGTGGCGGTCGATGCCCAACAGGCGTAAGGCCTCCATGAGGTCGAGGTGGGCTTTGCCGGTCGTTACGATGCCGAAGCGCGCATCCGGCACGTCGAAGATTTTGCGATCGATCGGATTCGCGGCGGCAAATGCCAGCGTCGCCGCTTTCTTGGCTTCCAAACGCTGTTCGATCTGCGGGCCGGGCAGGTCCGGCCAGCGATAGTGCAGCCCGCCGGGCGGCACCTCGAAGTCGGCAGGGATCTGAAATCCGCGCAATGCAGGCAGTTCGACCGACATCGCGGATTCCACCGTTTCGGAAATGGCCTTGAACCCCACCCACATACCCGAGAACCGCGACAGCGCGATCCCGTACAGACCGAATTGCAGGTACTCCGCGACGTTTGCCGGATTGAGGTGCGGCATGACGAAAGTCAGGAACGCGACGTCTGACTGATGCGGCATCGACGACGACACGCAGCCATGGTCGTCTCCGGCAACGACCAGCACGCCGCCGTGCGGCGAGCTACCGTAGGCGTTGCCGTGTTTCAGGGCGTCGCCCGAGCGATCGACACCCGGGCCCTTGCCGTACCATATCCCGAATACGCCATCGACAGTCTTGTGCGGGTCGGTCTCGACCTGCTGCGAACCCAGTATCGCTGTTGCGGCAAGGTCCTCGTTGACCGCCGGTAAAAATTCTATGTTGTTTTCATCGAGCAGCGCCTGCGCCCGCCACAGCTCCAGGTCGTAGGCACCGAGCGGGGAGCCGCGATATCCGCTGATGAAGCCGGCCGTGTTGAGACCGGCGGCACGGTCGAGCGCGCGCTGCATCAGCGGAATGCGAACGAGCGCTTGCGTGCCCGTCAGGAATACGCGTCCGGACGTGCGGCGGTACCGGTCAATCAGTTCGTAATCATCGAGCGTATCGCTCGATACGGCAAAAGACCGGGCAGGGCTGGCCATCGGTGCGCTCCGGCATGCGATCGGGAGGTCGAAGAATGCCACAGAACGGGTGAAAGTCGGTGCCTATTTCAGCCCGTAAGTATCGGAAAAACAAAATTTTGTTTCAAAAAAAGATATTTTTTCGATAATATTTTCACTTTAGATGCCAGAAAAGAAATCGATGCTTTCATCCAAGGACGCCCGAATACTGGCGGAACTCCAGAGCGACAGCCGCCTGACGATGCAACAGCTCGGGGAACGCGTCGGGATGTCGAGCTCGGCGTGCTGGCGCCGCGTCAGAAACCTCGAGGACACGGGCGTCATCGATCGTTATGCCGTTATCGTCAATCCCCGCAAGGCAGGTTTCAGTTTGTCGTCCATGGTGCAGATTTCTTTGGCAAGGCACGAACGAAAAAACGTGGAGCATTTTGTACGTGAAGTGCAGCGTCATCCCGAAGTGCTCGAGTGCTTCGCGACGAGCGGCGAGGCTGATTTTCACCTGCGCGTCGTTGTGCGGGATATCGACGCCTACAATGAATTTCTCGACGATTTCATTTTCAGGTTGCCCGGTGTGTCGCAAGTGAGATCCAACTTCGTGCTGAAAGAAATCAAGGCCGATACGGCGCTGCCGTTTCGCTGACTCCTGCACGGGGATATTCCGCCAGCGTAATCGAAGCCGGCGTGCCGGGTGCCTGAGCGATCTTCCCCCTGCGCGGAATGTCCCCCAGGACCGCGTTTTGCTGACCCCTGCATTGGAACATTCCGCCAGCGTGACCGAAGCCGGCGTGCCGGATACCTGAGCGATCTTTCCCCTGCGCGGAATGTTCCCAGCCGAGTGCAGGTCAGGCCGCGTCGACGATGCGCGGATCCAGCGCTTCGTGGCTGACTGCCGCGACGCAGTCGCGGCCGGCATCCTTTGCCGCATACAGCGCGCTGTCGGCGGCCTTCAGCAACGTGTCGAACGTCGAGGCCTGCGGCCCGACTTCGGCGACGCCGAGGCTCAGAGTGACCGGCACGACACCATCTCTTGTCCAGGCTTCATCATGCATAGCCTTGCGAATCCGCTCTGCGACAACAACGGCCGCGTCGACATCGGTGTGCGGCAGAAGAACGATAAATTCCTCACCACCGAATCGCCCGACCAGGTCCGTTTCGCGCACGGTCTCGAGGCACGCGTTTGCGATGCCCCGTAGCGTGGCATCGCCGGCGCCGTGGCCGTGGGTGTCGTTCACCCGCTTGAAGTGATCCGCATCGATGAGAATGATCGCAAAGCGATCGCCGTAACGAGCGAAACGTTGTAGCTCGTTTCGAACCCGTGCGAAAAAATAACGGCGATTGTACAGTCCGGTCAGTGGATCCGTATTTGCCTGTCGGTTGAGTCGCTCGAGGAGGCTGTTGCCGACGTAGAGGTGGCGGAGCGCAAATAGCGCGACGGTCCAAAGCAGCACGGTACTCATGCTGCGATTGATCAGCACGATCTCGAATGCCGCACCGGGACCGGACAGCAGCATGCCGGCTCCGATGAGCAGCGTTCCTGCAATCGCGGCGAGAAGAACGAGCACCGGCGATCGTGCTAACAGGCCGAGGAGCGGCAAAACCACGTACGGCATGCCTCCGGCAACGCCGAGCGGCTGGGACAGATCAAACGCGAACGTGAGCGCGGCGCCA
>JBFHXQ010000113.1:0-8803 GCA_041598895.1 Woeseiaceae bacterium
CGTGCTTACGGGAATCAGCATGGGCGTGGCCATGACCGGCTGGGCGCTGTCTCACAAACCGTCACTCGACGATGGCACGCCCTTGTACGACTACTGGCTCGCGATCGAGGGCGTGCACAACTTGATCGAGTCGTACTTCGAGGACCGAACCGTCAACCACTCCCGGAGCGAGCCGCCGCACTTCACCCACACCCGCTTCATCGAGGAGGAAGCGGGTTCGCCGGAAAACCCGGTGTCCTACGAACAGAACCAGGATCCCTACGAGGAGCGCACGAATATTTTGCAGGCCCCCATAATCGCCACGTCCGGAATCCGGCGCGTTTTTTACGTTCACGCGGTTTACGACGGCCTGGTGCCGTACTGGCAAAGCCGCGCGATGGCGAGCGTCATGGGCCAGGTACCCTTCGAGTTTTACACCGTGACACTGCGGAGGCGTGGCGAGGACGGTACGGTCATCGAGGATTACGTAATCGAGGAAAGGGATATCGACTTCGAGGCTCCGCTCGCCGGGCACGCCAAGGAGTCGCGGGAGGAGCACGTCGTCATGCGCGCAAGCTTCGACCGCCTCGCCGACCTGATCGCCGGGATCGACCGCGACTGCGGCGAGTACCACACGTTCGACTCGGTATCACCGGAGTCGCCGACCTCCGCCGAGGACAGCGAAGTGGTCAATGAGCCGGTTCCCGGGCAGACGTACGACTGTGCCGAAGCGCCGCCGCGCAGCGGTGACGTGCCGGTCGGCGGCGGCAAAGCAAACGGCGGCGGCTGGCTCAGGACGACCGGCGACAGCAAGATTAATTTCGGTTTCGAGGTGAAATCGAAAGGCGATCAGGGCGGCCAGCGTTTCGAAGGGCACCTGTCCTACCGCGATCGTAAGGCCGGCGTAAAGATCAAGATCGGTGAGATCACCGCCATCGGCGCGCTGACCGATACCTGCGGCTCGATCAGGTCCTCGCAGAACGCGATCGAGTTCCACGGGATAGGTACCTTCAACGGCACACAGGCCGAGTTTCGCGTTTGTGCCGAGGACAACGGCGAGGGCAACGATGCTTCGGCCGACCGTTTCGTCCTGTCGTGCCTGGCAGGCTGCCGCTACCACAGCTTCGGCGCTGCCCGCGACACGCTCGAGGGCGGCAACGTCCAGGTGCATGAAGTTGCCGGTCAGGCCAGTGGCGGCAGCGTCGGTTCGACGGGTGTACCGGCGGTACTGATTCTCGAGCCGATGCTCGACGACGAAGGAGCGCCGGGCACGCTGCACGATTTCACGATCATCGCGATCGACGGAGATGGAACGCGACTTCAGAACGCGCTGGTCGACCTGCGGCAGACAGATAGCGACGGATCGAGCCAGAGCATTGCCGCCGTAACCGGTGCCGACGGCATCGCGATAGTGCCCATCCACGTTGCACCGGGCACAATCGATTACGCGGCCACTACCGGAAGCCTGAGTTCCAATCGGGTGGAACTCACGGGTCTCGCACAATGAACGTAGCGCAGCCGAAACAGGGACGGGCCACCGGGCCCGTCCCTGCTCGCTGCGTTTCCCGTTCGAGTTATTGCGGTTTGCGACGCCGTCGCCCGATTACCAGCGCCGTTGCAGCACGTCCTCGATTTCCGCGACCTGGTCCTCTGTTACGGGCTGGAACTTGCCGAGCCTGCAGGGAATCTCCGTGCCCCAGCTGCTACCCCAGTGCCAGGGCCAGCGCCGGTACCACGGCCAGTCGAACCAGTCGCCCGCGTAGAACGTGTCCGTGTCGCAGATGCGGCCCCACGACAGGCTCCTCACGCGCAGCATCGTCGAGAAGCGCAGGTCGCTGCAACGCGTGCGGAGCGTGTTGAGCCAAAGCCTGTTACGACTGCCCTGGAACAGAATCCGCCGATCGTCGATTACGCGAAAACCCCGATATTCGGCATCGGAGAGGCAGCGTTTGGTCTTACCGTGCTCTGCCGCATCGAGCGGAACGCTGAGAATTTCAGCAATGTCCCGTTCCATCGTCTCGCGCCGTGCCTCGGCCTCGGGCGATGTTGCGCAGCCTGAAAGTAACAGCGCGGCGACCAGCGCCGCAAAGGCGAGTTGTTTGCTTACCGTCATCGCCAATCCTCGTGTTCGACGCCTTTGACGCTACGGTGGCATGGCCCCTCGGCGTTGATATCCGGGATCGTACGTTAGGCCAGCCGATTCACTCATGGCGCCGCGGCGGCTAAGTCAGATATTCGACAGGGTGACTCGGACGCCTTTGCCTACCAGCTGCGAACTCGCCCGGTGTCCAGGTGCACGAAATCGGATGCCTCGTAATAGCCGACGCCGCCGCGCCGCAGGGCGAGCGCCTGGTCTCTCAACGCTCGTGTCTCGACCCCCTCCAGCCGAACATCGATCGCCTTGCCGAGCAGGTGCTGACTTTTCTTCGCGACGCCGCTTTTTTTACTGCGGCCACGCAGCATTTCATTCGTTTCAGGCGACCGGTAGGCCGACACGACATGGTAAGCGCCGCCGCTTCCAAGCGCGGAACGCACTTCATATATCAGGTCGAGCAGCTCCGGATCCATATTTACAATATCGCCGGTGCGAAAATCGGACAGGAAATTATTTATGCGATTGAGGGCCTTCTGATCGTACGCGCCGTTACGCGCGTAAACGATGTTGAGCCGCTTGCCGGTATGCGTATGATAAAAGGACAGGTGCCTCTCGTCGCTGGCAAACGTGCGCTTGCTTCCGGCCGTTAGCACTGCAAGGCCAAGAACAATAATCAGTGGCAATACAAGATATGAATTTCGCATGGATGTCTGTGACATACGACCGCGTCGCGACCGTGAAACGCGTCGTTAAGTATCGTTAAATGGCACCGGCAGTGCAAATTTCAAGCGCTGTTGCCGGCGCCCCCTCCGATGGCCGCTGGCGGTGCGTAGCGCGGTGGCCCGCGTTATGTCTGCTGGTTTTTCTTGCTGCCAGCCCGGCAATGCTGCTCTGGCAGAGGCCGGCGCTTGCCGAGGACGGATTACCAGCCGCCATCCAGGCCGAGATCGAGCGGGTCATGGATTCCGGGACCCTCGCCGAGTCTGACGCCCCGATCGCCGCCGCCCCGCTGATCGCCGAGGTCTACGCACGCCGCAAGTTCGCCGCAGCCTGGACAGACCCGGAGCGGACAGCCGAGCTGCTGGCAGTCGCTCAGGCGACCTATGACCACGGTCTCGACCCCATCGATTACCATCTCGAACGCATACACGAAACCCATGAATCACGAGATTCCGGTTTATCGGCCGAGGCGGGAGCAAGTCGTGAGTTGATGCTGACCGATAGCCTGATACGCATCGCGTTTCACCTGCGCTTCGGCAAGGTGAATGCGAACAGCCTGGAAAACCGCGTCGATTTCATCGCGCCCCTCGGAACAGACGACGCTGCGGAGACGGTTGCCGCGCTCCTGGACTCGCGCAACCTGGACATCGACGTTCCCGCACTTGCGCCGTCCTCCGAGAGGTATGCCGGGCTTATGGCGCAGCTGCGTCATTATCGATCTCTCGAAGCGGCCGGCGGCTGGCCCCTGGTGCCCGACGGTCCGACGATAGAACCGGACGCAACCGATCGGCGACTTGCAGCGCTGGCGACGCGCCTGGCGATTACCGGCGACCTCGATGCCACTTACGAGCCCGGTGAGCTGTACGACACGGATCTGCAGGAGGCCGTGCGCCGATTCCAGGTGCGTCACGGTCTGGAGCCGGATGCGCTGGTTGGGCCAAAAACTTTGCGGGCGCTGAACATTCCGGTCGGGCACCGTGTCGACCAGATCCGCCTCGGGCTCGAGCGAAATCGCTGGCTACAGGATGCCGGCGACGAGTACCTGCGCGTTAACGTAGCAAGTTTCATGGCTGAAATAGTGCGAGGCGGAAACACTGTCTGGACGACGCGCGCTATCATCGGAACGGTCGACGACAAGACCCCGATATTCCGTTCCGCCATCCGGCACGTGGTATTCAATCCGACCTGGACGGTCCCACGCAGCATTGCGACAGAGGAACTGCTGCCCCGTATTCAAGGAGACCCGACGTACCTGGAGCGAGGTGGTTACTATATGTTCGACACTTCCGGCGCCATTGTCGACCCCGCAGAAATCGATTGGGGCAGCATGACGGCGCAAACGTTTTTGTACACGCTCGTGCAGCGTCCGGGGCCTCGGAACGAACTGGGTAAAGTCAAATTTATTTTCGCGAATGAATTTTCAATTTGCATGCACGATACGCCGTCCAGATCGTTGTTCGATCGCAGCGCTCGCGCTTTCAGCCATGGCTGTATTCGCATCGAAAAACCCATTGAACTGGCGGAAATCATCCTTGCCAGCGACGGTTGGGACGAACAGCAAGTCAGGGCCAGGATCGATTCCGGCGTTACGAGCACCGCGTATCTGTCCGCTCCGATGCCGCTCGTGCTCGTCTACTGGACCGCCGATGTCGGCGAGCAGGGAAACATCACATTCTTCAATGATTTCTATGATCGCGATGCTGCGCTGCTCCGAGTGCTCGATCAGCCGCTGGACGTAGAACTTGCCGCAATGCGGCCGGGCCGCAGCCATTGACGAGAGTGCTGTCGTGGTTGCCAAATTAAACGGTCAAGCGTCGATCGACGATGCTAACGGCCAGGCGATCGGCTTTCTTCTGGTTGGCGTAGCAGGCGGTCTCGGTCTGGACTTATGCGCCAAGGGTCTCCTTGAGCGCTACCCTCTGGAACAATTCATATTCTTGCGCAGCCTGATCGGTCTCACGATTTTTATCCTGTTGGCACGCCAGTTTGGCGGAATTCGTGGCCTTATGACGCGCCGCTGGCCCTGGCATCTGCTGCGAACGCTCCTGGCGGTCGGCACAATGTTCGGATTTTTCTATGCTCTGGCGCGCATGCCACTTATCGAAGCGCTGGCGCTGGGCTTTACGGCACCGCTGATGGTGACCGGTTTGTCCCGGCCGCTGCTCGGCGAAGACGTAGGCTGGCGGCGCTGGGTGGCCGTCGTTGCCGGATTCATCGGCGTACTGATCATTCTTCGACCTGGCGCCACCTCGCTGTCGCTGCCGGCGTTGGCCTGTCTTTTCGCCGCGTTTTGCTACGCGTGCGTCGCGATCACCGCGCGCAAGCTGGGAACTACGGAATCGAGTTACGCGTTAGCGGTCTATCCTGTCGCGGGCCCATTGATCGTTGCTGCGTTTTTGGTCGGGCAACGCAGCTGGGTGGCACCGGACGTGTCGGGCTGGATCCTGTTCCTCGCAGCCGGGCTCTGCTCTGTAGTTGCGTGGGTCGGGATCGTCGGCGGCTATCGTCGTGCGGCGCCCGCTCTTCTTGCCCCGTTCGAATACACGGCGCTGATCGGCGGAGCGCTTGCCGGCTACCTGATCTGGGGCGAAATTCCGGATCGGTGGGTCGTTGCGGGTTCTGCGCTGATCATCGGCTCCGGTCTGTTTGTGGCCTACCGTAATATTGGTGTCGGCGCCGCTCGCCCGAACCCGGATCAACCGGCTCGGCCGGTTCTGCCGGTTATACGGCCGTAGCAGGCTCGAGGTGAAAAGTGACAACGCCTGAAGCAGGAGGGAGTGTGCCGACTCCCCCGCACCGCACTCGACGGTTCGATTCCTCCCCATGGCAATAGCCGGTACTTCGACGTTGCGCGCGAATTCTCCCGTCTGATCGCGGCGGAAGGCGGAGTTTCTGAGGCCACTGTCCGCCGGGAAATCGGCCAGATTGACTATCACCTGGCCGCTTGAACAGTTTTTCGATCCATACGTAACGCCTGAGCTTTGCCTTCAGTTTCACTGTTTTGCAATCAGGAATCAGCGCCTACTGCTACGTGCCCTCGCATCGTTCACATTTTCAGGCAGTTTCGGCAGGATCGATAAACTCTTCGAGACGCTGACTTTCATACAGACACGCAAAATCAAGCCGCTGCCGCTCGTGCTCGTGGGCGATATCGACTGCGCGATGCGGTGGATTGCCAGTGCCCGGTTTCTGAAGTCGTTATCGACAGGGAAGATCCAGACTTTTTCGGTTCGCGGACACCGCCGACGAATTCAGGCAACGATTGCTTGATCGGCATGCGAAAAAGAGGGATTCAAGTGCAACCACAGTGTGGTGATCCAATCGCATCGGTCGTCGCGGAGCAGGTCACGAGTGTCTAGGTACAAGCGCGGATACGCAGGGCGCTTTGCCTGTGATAGAGCCAATGCCATGAGCGAAGATCGTAACGCGTCCGCTGTCGATTCCCTGGCCGTGCTGGACCAGTCGCTGCTCGAACGCCTCATGGTCCTGCGACGATGGTTTCATCAGCATCCGGAGCTGTCGTTCCAGGAAGCGGATACCGCGAAACGGATCATCGCGGAGCTCGAGCGCCTCGGCATCGCCTACGAATATCAGGGCGTCGGGCACGCGGTCATCGGCACCGTCGCCGGACAGGATTCGGCGGCGCGGGCGATTGCGCTGCGGGCGGACATGGATGCGCTGCCGGGTAACGAGACGACGGGCGCGGTGTACGCATCCGAACGACCCGGCATTATGCACGCATGCGGGCACTGCGGGCACATGGCGATGCTGATCGGTGCGGCAACGCTGCTGACTGCGACGCCACCTCCGGGTCCAGTACGCCTGATATTTCAACCCGCCGAAGAGAAAGGCGGCGGAGCGCGCGTGGCGATCGCGGACGGTGCGCTCGAGGATGTGGCGGCCATTTTTGCCTGTCACGTCACGCATGAGTACGAGACCGGCAGGATCATGGTCCGCGACGGTTCCGTCACGGCGCAGTCGGACAGGTTTTCGATTCACGTGCGCGGCAAAGGAGGGCACGGAGCAAGACCTCACGAGGCCGTCGATGCGGTAGTCGTCAGCGGCTTCCTGATCACCGCGCTGCAAACGCTGGTATCCCGCGAGAGCAATCCGCTGCATCCGTCTGTCGTGACTATCGGCAGTGTACATGCCGGCGGCGCCGCGAACGTGATCGCCGAAGAGGCAGAGCTCCTCGGTTCGATCAGGAGCACGCTGCCCGAGTCGCGCCAGCATATTCACAATGGAATCCGGCGCATGGCCGGCGCGGCGGCGGAGTTGCACAATTGCCGCATCGATGTCGAAATCCAGGAAGGGTACCCGCCAGTCATCAACGAGCCCCGCAGCACGAGGATTGCGAGGCTGGCCGCGGCCAGAACGGTCGGAGAGACAGCCGTCGTCGCTGCCGAGTACCCGAGCATGGGTTCCGAGGATTTTGCTTTCTACCTGCAAGAGGTGCCGGGCTGCTTCGTCCGTATCGGGGCCCGCAAGCCCGGCTGGGAGCCGGTCCCGCTGCACAGCCCCGGATTCGATATTGACGAACGCGCGCTCGGCATCGGCGCGAGATTCTTCGACCATGTCGCCCGACTGGGCTACGAGCATCTCGCGGAGTTCGGCGATGGAGTTTAGGGCGTCGCCGAAACACACGGTCGGCGTCGAATGGGAACTGCAGCTGCTCGATTCCGAAACCCTGGATCTCAGTAACGGCATCGTGCCGCTGATGGAGTTTTTTCCGGAAACGCAGTTCGTCAAGCCGGAGTTCATCCAGTCCTGCGTCGAGCTGAACAGCTGCGTTGCCGACAACAGCGCCGTTGCGATTGCACATCTGCGGGATTCCCTGAAGACGCTGCTGCATCGTTGCGACGAACTCGAAATGAAACTCTGCGGTGCCGGTACGCACCCGTTTTGCCGGCGACTGGCCCTGATCACCCCGCTGCCTCGTTATCGCCGCTTGGAAAAATCGTCCGGCTATCTTGCACACACCCAGATAACGTTCAGCACGCACGTGCATATCGGCATGGATTCGGGCGATCAGGCGATGCTTGTCATGGCCCGGCTCATCCCGGCGCTGTCGGCTCTGATCGCACTGTCGGCCAACTCGCCGTTCTGGCGCGGGCATCAGACCGGCCACGCAGCCTACCGGCATCGAATCCTCGCGGCCGCGCCGAATTACGGCATTCCAACCGCGTTTCAAGATTGGCAGGCGTTTGACGACTTTCTCGAGGCGGCGACCCGTGCCAACATGATCCGGCACTTCAAGGACATTCACTGGGATATCCGGCCGCATCCGGATTTCGGCACGCTCGAGATCCGCGTCATGGACTCTGCGTCGACTCTTCAAAACGCACACGGTCTTGTCGCATTTGCACGTTGCCTGGCGGCGAGGCTCACGGAGGCCTCGGGAAGCGAGATTCGCGACGTGCTTCCCACGGCTCTACCTTTCTGGATAGACAATCAGAATTGCTATCGTGCAAGTGTCCTGGGTCTCGATGCCGAATTCATCGTCGACGAGCGTGGCAGCCACCGGCCGCTGCGCGACGTCATTCGCGAACTATTCGACTTCTGCGGCTCCATAGCGGGGCAGATCGATGAAGAACACGGGTTGCAAATGGCACGCACGATGTTCGACGGAAAGTTGGGATACGAGGCACAGATCGACGCCTACGAAAAACAGAACTCAGCGCGTTCGGTCGTCGAAATGCTACAGTGCGCCTTGCTCGAATCCAACATAGGAAGAGAGTGAGAGGGAACAGCCTGTAACGCTTTGAACGATGCTGTTCACGACTTTTTAATCAGCAATCTCCACGCCCCGGGATTGCTGCCCAAACCTGGCGATGGTTCGCGCGCGCCGACGTCGGCATCGGAAACCGGATCGGTGTCCGTATGACAGGAATGTCCGCGAGCACGGCGGCGCCCATGTCTGCCAGCACGTGACCTGCCGACGGTCCGGCGGGAATGCGCGCAAGCGAGAGAACTCTGATGCCCTCGAGTGGCGTTTCTTCGATCATCGTA
>JBFHXQ010000114.1:0-8779 GCA_041598895.1 Woeseiaceae bacterium
AGCCTCGAGCCGTTTCGTATCGTATTCGTCGCCGTTTTCTTCGTATCGGTCGGCATGCTCATCGATGTTGATTTCGTTCTGGAAAACCTGCTGATACTCACCTTGCTGGTCGTCGTCATCGTCGTCATCAATACGGTGTTGAACGCAGGCATACTGACGATCCTGGGCTCGTCGTGGCGCCGCGCGGCTTATGCAGGGGCCCTGCTGTCCCAGATCGGCGAATTCAGCTTTATCCTGGCGGCGCTCGCGCATACGGAGCGGCTGCTCGGCGACGATCACTACGCCCTGATCGTCTCGATCATCGCGATCAGCCTGCTTTTGAGCCCTGCCTGGATCGGGCTGTGCAAGACGCTGCTCGGCCACCCGGAGGGCGTGCCGGACCGTCCACGTATTGAAAACTGACGCGCCAAAAGATGACATAATAATTTGATATAAAAATACTTGACATCGAGAGAAATTGGCCGATACTGCGATTCTGGCACGTTCCTCACAGTCACCGACCGCAGATGGGTTACCAGACCGAGCAGCAGCGACCGCAGGCGCACACATCTGACCCGCTCGAGCGTCCGCAGCCGATCGGTGCTCGCTGGGCGGACGCTGAAAGCGATGCGAACGTGCGTTCAGGCGGATTTGCCGGGACGGCCAAGGCTCCCGACCTGCCCAAGTTTTCACGCACGATCCTGTAACGGGAGGAGTAATCTACGATGCGTACTCACACTGATGACTTCGACGACTTCGAGTTCTTCGATAATCCGGATGTCCGTCGGCTGTTACGCGACGAGGATCGATCGATGCGCCGGCGCCATCTCCGCAGGGCGCGCAACTTCTACGACTATGCGGAGGACGATGGTGACGACTACGATTACGATAATTATCGCGAACTGATGTTCGACAGAGACTAGACCCGCCGGCGCGGGAGCAGCCTGCGCGACGGCTGAACAGTCGGGCTGCTATTTGCACGAAGGCCACCCCGGACCGGGGTGGCCTTTTTATTTTCTGCCGCCGTGCACTTCAGTCGTGTCGTTGCACATGATTTCCCGCGCCCTGGTTGGCGAGTGCGTCTGTGCCGGCTACGCCAAAAGTTGTTAAAGTACGCCGGTTTCGGGAACAACAATCGAGCACAACGTCGCCGAAGCGAGCCAGGCAAGCCCACGGAGGGTATGGAATGAGAATCGGTGTTCCGAGAGAGGTACACGCGGGCGAAAGGCGTGTCGCAACGACGCCGGACGTCGCGAAGCAGCTACGCAAGCTGGGATTCGAGGTTTTCGTCGAGTCGGGCGCCGGCGCATCCGCCAGCTGCTCGGACGCCGCGTACAGGAACGCAGGTTGCACGATCGTCTCATCGCAGCAGGACCTCTGGGCAGGTGCGGGCGTGGTTCTAAAAGTTCGTCCGCCGGAGCGTGACGAGCTGGAATTGCTGACGAAAGACAAGTATCTGATCAGTTTCGTCTGGCCGGGTCAGAATCCGGAACTGCTCGCGAAACTGACGACCAGCGGCGCCACGGTAATGGCGATGGACAGCGTGCCGCGTATTTCGCGCGCCCAGAAAATGGACGCGCTGAGCTCCATGGCAAACATCGGCGGTTACCGGGCGGTGATCGAGGCGGCGCAGCATTTCGGGCGGTTTTTTACCGGGCAGATTACGGCAGCCGGCAAGATCCCACCTGCAAAAGTCCTGGTGATCGGCGCCGGAGTCGCAGGACTCGCAGCCATCGGAGCGTCGAAGAGCATGGGTGCCATCGTGCGCGCATTCGATACGCGGCCGGAAGTGAAGGAGCAGGTCGAGAGCATGGACGCCGAGTTCCTGATGCTCGACTTCGAGGACGAGGACGGTTCGGGCGAAGGCGGCTACGCCAAGGTCATGAGCGAGGAGTTCATCAAGGCGGAGATGGCGCTGTTCGCGGAGCAGGCCGAGGATGTCGATATCATTATTACGACCGCATTGATTCCGGGAAAGCCCGCGCCGCGCCTCATCACTGCGGAGATGGTGCGGTCGATGCGCGACGGCAGCGTCATCGTCGACCTGGCTGCCGAACAGGGTGGTAACTGCGAACTGACCGAGCCCGACAAGGTTGCGGTACGGGACGGCGTGACGATCATCGGCTACACGGATCTGCCGAGCCGCCTGAGCGCACAGGCGAGCCAGCTGTATGCGACGAATCTGAAGCACCTTCTCACGGAACTCTGCCCGGAAAAAGACGGCAACATTGTCCTCGATATGGAGGACGAGGTGATACGGGGCGTTACGATTTGCACCGGCGGCAAAACCACGTGGCCTCCACCTGCGCCGAAACTGTCCGCAGCCGCGCCCGCACCAAAGGTCGAGCCCGCTCCTGTCGTGGAACACAAACCGTCGATTGCGGGTCCGATCATCGCGCTCGTCGCCGGGGCGCTTGCACTGCTCGGGCTGGGCGCTGTAGCGCCGCCATCCTTTATGGCGCATTTTACCGTGTTCGTACTGGCCTGCTTTGTCGGCTACATGGTCATTTGGAACGTGACCCCGGCGCTGCACACGCCGCTTATGAGTGTGACGAATGCGATCTCGAGCATCATCGTGATCGGCGCGTTGCTGCAGATTAGCTCGGCGAATGCGCTGATCATGTGGATCGCAGTGCTTACGGTACTGATAACGAGCATCAACATTGCGGGCGGGTTCGCGGTTACCCGCCGAATGCTCGACATGTTCCGCAAGTGAGGCCGGCATGATCAACAGCGGCATCGTTACAGTCGCGTATATCGGCGCGACTATTCTGTTCATCCTCGCGTTGGGTGGACTGTCGCACCAGGAAACCGCGCGTCGCGGCAACTGGTACGGCATCAGCGGCATGGCAATCGCGTTGCTGGCGACGATTCTCGGTGTGGTCACCAGGAATTACGTGGTGCTTATCGTGGCACTGCTGATCGGCGGCAGTATCGGACTTGTGCTCGCGCGACGGGTGCAGATGACGCAGATGCCGGAACTCGTTGCGATCCTGCACAGCCTCGTCGGACTGGCTGCGGTCGCCGTGGGCTTCGCCAATTTTATGGACGAGACCGTACACTTTACAGGCGTCGAAAAAACGATTCACGACATCGAGACCTATCTCGGCATCCTGATCGGCGCGGTGACTTTCTCCGGTTCGGTCATCGCGTTCGGCAAGCTGTCCGGACGAATCGACGGCAAGCCGCTGTTGCTGCCGGCGAGACACTGGCTCAACCTTGCACTGCTGGTCGGGGCGATTTGGTTCGGACGCGATTTCGTGTTGCAGTCTGCGGCCGGCGACGGCATGACGCCGCTTATCGCGATGACGATCATCGCCCTTCTGTTCGGCATTCACATGGTCATGGCCATCGGCGGTGCCGACATGCCCGTCGTCGTGTCGATGCTGAACAGCTACTCGGGTTGGGCGGCCTCGGCAACCGGTTTCATGCTGAGCAACGATTTGCTGATCGTGACCGGTGCGCTGGTCGGTTCCAGCGGTGCGATTCTGAGTTACATCATGTGCCGCGCCATGAATCGCAAATTTTTTGCGGTCATTGCGGGCGGGTTCGGAACCAGTGGCGGCACGCCGGCCGGCAGCGACATCGATGGCGAGATCATTCCAATCGATGCCGAGGAGACCGCAACGCTGCTCGCGAACGCCAAGGAAGTCATGATCATTCCAGGATACGGAATGGCGGTGGCGCAGGCACAGCACATCGTTTACGAGATCACCCGGGTGCTGAGGGACAAGAAGGTCAACGTGCGCTTCGGAATACATCCGGTGGCGGGCCGCATGCCCGGTCACATGAATGTGCTGCTGGCGGAAGCACGCGTTCCCTACGACATTGTCTTCGAAATGGACGAAATCAACGACGATTTTCCGAATGTCGACGTATCCATCGTTATTGGCGCAAACGATATCGTCAATCCGTCTGCGCAGGAGGTGCCGGACAGCCCGATCGCCGGCATGCCGGTGCTCGAGGTCTGGAAAAGCGCGATCACAATCGTGTTAAAGCGCAGCATGGCAACCGGTTATGCGGGCGTCCAGAATCCACTGTTTTTCAAGGAAAATACCCGCATGCTGTTCGGGGATGCGCGGGAAAGCATGGACGCGGTGCTGAAGGCGCTGTAAACGTCCCGGGCCTGCGTCACAGAACGGACATCAGCGCCGCCGATAATCAGCGACTAACGCCCGAGCGTATTGATTTTTGCGGGGTTATCTGCAAACTTCAGACGCAGGGCAAAGGCGCGACTGCGCGACCGGGGCCCGGAGACAGAGCTATGCTCGCAGGAGTTGCCTCCGACATTTCGCAACAGGTGCTGCGAACCGACGTGGCGGGCATGCCGCTCGAGTGGATTGACTATCGCGAAGCGGCCCGCCTGTATCATGCCGAGCAAATCGCCTACGATTGCGGCACACGGCTGTACACGGTCTACGGCGGATACAGTGCGCTCGACGGTCGGCGCAGCAAGATCGACGTCAGTTCGATCATTGCGACACACGGCACAAGCCAGAGCCTGTCACGCAATCGAGACAAATACGTTCCGCCGCTGAACAACCGGACGTTGTTCAAGCGCGACGCCAACCTCTGCCTGTATTGCGGTATGCGGTATCCGACCCGTGATCTGACGCGTGATCACATCACTCCGCTGTCCCTTGGCGGCGGCGACGTCTGGAACAACGTGGCGGCCGCGTGCCGACGCTGCAACAATTACAAGGGTGGCCGTACGCCCGAGCAGGCGTCGATGCAGCTGATCGCCGTACCGTTTACACCGACATACGCCGAGTACATCTATCTGAAGGGCCGCCGCGTCCTTGCCGATCAGATGCAGTATCTGCTGGCGCACATTCCGCGCTCGAGCCCGCTGCACGCAAGGCTGACCGATCATCTCGCGGACGGCGCCGAAATCGTCGAGGTCCAGTATCACGACTGAACAAGCTGCACCGCCCGCGGCACGGAACAACGCTTCGGTAAGACCGACTGATTTGCGGGCCGGCGGCGTCCCCGGGCCGGGAACTCGTCTCGCTCAAGCTCGCTCGGCGTCCGTGCCTCGCTCGCATCGGCCTCCGCTTGCTTCGGCGTCCTGCGTCGCTGCGCTCCGGACGACGCTCGACGAGCACACCGGCCCGGAGACGCCGCAAGGCTCGGAAGTCATTTGCCAGATGGCTATACTTCCTGCATGCAGTATCTCATCGATGCGAGCGTGTACGTGTTCCGCGCGTACTATTCCATGCCCGAGGACATGGTCGACGGCGAAGGTAACCCTATCAATGCGCTCTACGGGTTCTGCCGCTTTCTCGGCGATTTCATGGAGCAGGTAACGCCGGAATACGTTGCTGTCTTGTACGATGAAAGCCTGACGTCGTCGTTTCGCACCGAAATCTATCCCGAGTACAAGGCGAACAGGGAGCCTGCGCCGCCTGAACTCAAGCGCCAGTTCGAACAGTGCCGGCGTTTCACGCGAGCGCTGGGGCTGATGGAATACGGCAGCCCGGTTTACGAGGCAGACGATCTCATCGGCACGCTTGTCGCCCACGGCAGAGCCATGAATCGCCCCTCCACGATCGTCAGTCGCGACAAGGATCTCACGCAGCTGCTGTCGGAAGACGATGTGTTCTGGGACTTCGCCGGCAAGGGCAAGCTCGCCTACCGGAACATCCCAGAAGTTTTCGGCGTCTGGCCGGAGCAAATCGCCGATTTTCTCGCGCTGGCAGGCGACAGTGTCGATAACATCAAGGGCGTGCCGGGCGTCGGCAAGAAAACGGCAGAGGCGCTCCTGAGTCACTTCGGCAGTCTCGAGAAAATCTACTCGAATCTGGACAGGGTGCACGAGGTCAACGTACGCGGCGCGAAGACGCTCGGGGCAAAGCTCGAAACACACAAGGATGCGGCCCTGCTTGCACGGCAGCTGACCGGCATCGCCTGCAACGCACCGATCGATGATCCCGAGTCGATGCTCCGGCCTGACAGGCCGAAGCTAGGCGAGATCAATGCCCTGTTCGACGAGGCAGGAATCGGTATGGCATTACGACGCCAGGCCGAGCGAGTTGCGGATCTGTACTGACAGCCGCTTATGCAAAATGCGTTGAGTTGCTGAGCGCCGGACGACGATGCCCGACTGGACGCACATCCGCAGCATTCTGGCAGACTCGGGCATGACCCTTGGCGCAGGGGATGCGGCGGTGCCTGTCGGCGGCGGCGACATCAGCGCAGCGTGGCGGCTCGAATCCGCCGGCGGTCCGGTTTTTCTCAAAACGGGCCCGCGCACGGCGGCCGATATGTTTGCCGCCGAAGCAGAAGGCCTCGCGGAGCTGGAAGCGGCAGACGCGGTGCGCGTGCCGCGACCGCTGGCGTACGGTGCAACCGACAACTCGGCGTTTCTCGCACTCGAATGGCTGCGATTCTCCAGTCCGGCCCCATATACGCAGGAGCTGCTCGGACAGCGGCTTGCCGCGCTGCATCGCCACACCGCGGACCGCTTCGGCTGGCACCGTGACAACACGATCGGACGCACGCCGCAGCGAAATCCCTGGCACGTTGACTGGATCGAGTTCTTCCGCAATGAGCGTTTACGATTCCAGCTCGATCTTGCGAAGAAAAACGGGTTTAGTGGCCGGCTCGCAACGCGCGGCGACGCGCTCAGCGCGTGCCTGCCCGAGCTGTTCGCCGACTACCAGCCCGTGCCGTCGCTCCTGCACGGCGATTTGTGGGGCGGAAACTGGGCCAGCGTCGATGGACAGCCGGTCATCTACGATCCCGCTGTCTATTATGGCGATCGCGAATCCGACCTCGCGATGACCCGGTTGTTCGGCGGCTTTTCGCGGGACTTCTATGCTGCCTATGAACACAGCTGGCCGCTGGCACCGGGCAGCGACAGGCGAATACGCCTGTATCAGCTGTATCACGTGCTGAACCACCTGAACCTGTTCGGGCGCGGCTATCTGGAACGGGCCGAGATGCTGCTCGAGGAACTCTTGACCGGCGCCTGATTCCGGCAGAACTGTCTCGGATCAGATGGAAAGCTCGTCGACGTCATCCGACTCTTCCACCTCGTACGAGGTGCCGAGGAAGTCCTCGTCGAATGCATAAAGCACGCTGCCTTCAGGCGCCGTGAGTGCCAGGAGCGCGCCTTCGAATCCCGGAAAACGCTCGTGCGCGAGACCGTGGCTGTCGATCCGGGCGAGCAGGGCGGGCTTGTCGTGGCACTGAAAACAGGCGGACGGGCTTTCGAGTGCGATACTTTCGCTCAATCCCACAGCGATGCCGCCGGCATCAAAGCGCATGTGTACCGTCGGCTCTTCGCGCATCTGCAGCAGGACCGGCGCGACCGATGCCCAGAAGCGTGCGGAGTGAACGGCGTCGCGTACCGGCAAGGCGAGTTCGAACCAGCTACCGAGCAGCGAATCGGTGTCATCCTCGTCGTCGACATGGAAGGTCCTTGCCTCGACCATTGCGATCCTGTGTCCGTCTTCGTCGGCAATAACGAGCTCGTTGAACACGTCGTCGTCGAGCTGCATGAAGCGAAAATCGAAACCGTGATCGGCCATCGATCGGGCCCGCTTCGCCAAATCCTGCTGTACGAATGTAATTGCCGGATACTCGAAGTCCCGCTCGTGTAAACCGATGCAGAGCGCGCCGTCGCTGACAACGGCGTATTTGTGAGACCAGACGTCTCCGGTTTCAAGCTCACGAAAGCCGAGCAACTTGTAGAAATCCAGTGACGCGAGAATGTCGTCCGTTCGGACGCTGAACTCGAGAAAATGTCCGAGGCTGCTCACTGTTGTGCGCCCATCGCAAGCGCACGCTCGCGCGACTTGTCGCGGGCCCGGGCGACTTCACTTGCGCTCCAGTCCGGCGACGCTTCAGGCCAGCCGCCGGCATGTCGCTCGATCAGTCGTGCGAGGAATGCAACGTGATCGTCGCGCGCGTTCAGAGCAGGAATATAGTCGAACGTGCCGCCCCCGGATGCCTTGAACAGCTCGGCGTATCGAATTACGACCTCTTCGAGCGTCTCGAGGCAATCGGCGGCAAAACCGGGACACACGACGTCAAGTTTTCCGAGTTTTTGCCGGCCGAGTTCTGCGATTGCATCGTCGGTGTACGGGCGCAGCCATTCGGAACGCCCGACGCGGGACTGAAACGCCACGATCCATTCATCGTCCGCCAGCTCGAGGGACTGAGCGATGAGTCGCGCGGTCTTTTGACAGTGACAATGATAAGGATCGCCGTCGAGAAGTGTCTGGCGAGGTACACCGTGAAACGAGAACAACAGCTTGTCGCCACGGCCGTCACGTTCCCATTTGTTGCGAATATTTTCTGCATTCGCGGCGATGTAGCCCCGTGCATCGTGGTAGTGGTTGATGAATCTCAGTTCCGGCACCCAGCGGCGGCGGGACAGCGCTCTCGTTACCGCGTCGAACACGGAGCCGCTCGTGGCACCCGAATACTGCGGATACAGCGGCAGCACGATCAGGCGCCGCACGCCGGATTCGTGAAGTTTGTCGAGCGCCGACGTCAGGGATGGCTGGCCGTAGCTCATGCCGAGTTCGACCGAGACCGAGCCGGACAACCGCGAGGACAGCTGCTGGCTGACGCCCGCGGCGATGTCCCGGGAGTTCAGCAAGAGCGGCGAGCCCTGCTCGGTCCAGATCTTCGCGTACGCCTCAGCCGACTGCGCGGGCCGTGTGCGCAGGATGTAGCCGTGCAAAATCAGCCACCACAGCGGTCGGGGAAGCTCGACGACCCGGCGGTCCGACAGGAATTCGCTGAGATACGGCCGCAGCGCCGCAGGCGTCGGGGCGGAAGGGGTGCCGAG
>JBFHXQ010000115.1:0-8771 GCA_041598895.1 Woeseiaceae bacterium
GTCGTGGCAGGAAAGGCAGCCGCGTTCCTTCGCCAACGCGCTCGATACGGTGGAGTAATCCTGCGCATCAGCGGTCGTCGAAAACGCTGCCGAAACGGCGCAAAAGATCATGTACGCGCAAGTGATTCGTTTCACGATTGCCCCCAAGCGACCGCCCTCTGATCGCTTAACTTATCAATCGTGCGCAACCGACCTTACAGTGAGTATTACTCATGTTTAGTGCCGGCATTACGTGTTAGACTTTGTTGGTTTCCCTGCCGCTTTTTGCCCCGACGATTTTCAATCGTCGGTCTCGCCAGTATCGGGAATCGAATCCACAACTACCTTAATCATTTACCTGACGCACGGCCAGACTGTGTCGCGGGCAGATAAAAATAGCCAAACAGGGCAAGCGTTGCTATCGACAGAAAGATCCCGCTCACGTCCCGCCGCGGCAGAGCGGCATTCACACTTTTGCCGGCACTGTCCTCGAATGTGGCGCGCAGGGTCGCCGCGAGACGAGCCGTTTCTTTCTCGGTGAAGTAGTCGCCGCCGGTCTCGGCAGCGATGTACTTCAGGATATCGGCACTTAGCGGGATCAATACCGTGTCGCCGCCGACCTCGATGTGACGCGCTACGCATTCTCCGTCGACGCTGTCGGCAATCGGGGTCGCCTGCAGATTGCCGACTCCGACCGTGGATACCCGCACGCCCAACGCCCGCAGCGCGGCAAGCGGGCGTTCGAGGCGCCGCCGGTAGCTGCCCGAGACGTGCCCGTCGCTCAGTAGCACCACGTGGCGCACGCCGCCGTAGATCTCCTCGAGGCGTTCTATCTTTCCTGCAACAACGCCGAGCGCATTGGCAATTTCGGTATTCGTCGCTTCGAGCATCAGCCCGACGTACACGCCATGCTCGATGACGTCGCGCAGGTAGGCACGGTCCGTCGTGATATGAGTGACCGGAAATGCGAAGCGGTCGAACGCAACCAGGCCGATCCGCGCTTCGGGCAGCGCTTCCATCGTGCGCAGCATGACGCTCTTGGCACGGTCGAGAAATGTGGGTTCGCCGCACGAATACCGCGCCTGCATGCTCCTCGATACGTCGGTCACGAACAGCAGATCGGCGCTCTTTTGGTACGCAACGACCGGCCGCGCGGCAACGATCACCAATGCGGCGACGAATATCGCTGCAAAGGCCTGCTGACCTTTGCGGTATGTCCGGCTCGGCGCCTCGCCGTTGAGCGCGGCTGCGAGTTCTCGATTGCGGCGGTCGCTGACGCGCAGCAGCACGACGACCGGAATCACCAAAACCATCGCCAGAAGCAGGAACGGAAAGTCGAAGCCCATTCGAGCTCACTCCAGCCTGCGGCTTACGGAGTGCCGAATCAGCGCCCGCGGCCGGACTATTTCGTTTGTCCAGATCGCCACGACCGCGAAAACGGCCAGCGCGAGCGCGAGCAACCAGCGCAGGTCCGTCACGTACGCCGTCTCACCGGCCGCATAGCGCGGCGATTCCTCGAGCTCCGCGACGAGTCGATACGCTTCCTGCATGTCCGCTTCCGAGTCGACGCGAAAAATGCGGAAGCCCGGATCGCCGGCAAATTCCCGGGACAATTCATCGGCAGTCGATCGGGATATGCCGACGCCAAACGTATACAAGCGAATACCGGTGCTGCGCAGCGCGCGAATCGCGACGCCCATGTTCTCGAGCTCGTCTTCGGCATCCGAGATATGAATAACCGCACCGCCGTCGGCCGACTCGAGTTTTGCAAAGATCTCACCGGCGAGTTCGAGCGCTGCATCGGTATTCGTCAGCGACGAGAAGCGCCGGAGCTGCGACAGCTCATGGAGGTCCTCTTCCAGCACTTCGATAAAACGATGACCGGTCTCGACAGTCGGCCACCGTGCCAGAAACGGCTCGGTGCTGAACAGGATGAGCCCGATGCGCGCATCCGGAAAACGATCGACGAATCGGTAAACGGTGTCGCGAGCCACCGCGAAGCGTGAGCGAGCCGGATCATCCGCCTCCTGCGCTTCGCCATAGGCGGCGAAGCGCGCGCTCCGGTCCAGCGTAACCATCGGCCCCGCCATGGAGCGGGACACGTCGATCGCCAGCAGGATATTTTTCTGGCGCGCCTGCGCCGCTCCGAACGACAAAAACTGCCGCGTTTCGACCTCGGGCCGAGCCCAGATCAGCGTGAGCATGCCCACGAGAACGGCCAGCACGGCGGCGCGGGCCGCCGGCTTCCTCGACACGCTGCCCGCAATACGGGTGCGCACGAACTCCAGGCCGGTCAACGGCAGGGCGCGGCGGCTCGAGGGTCGCCGCAGCTCGCGAACCAGCGCAGGCAGGAACAGCACGGCAACGAGAAGCATTACGGGAGCGGCAAAACTCAGGCCTTCGATCAGGTCCATGTCCGCGCCTCAGAAGCGTTCCATGATGTAATACTCGCTGTCGTCCTTACCCTCGTCGATGCGCGCGAAATCGTCGGGAAGCTCCGCTTCCATGAGCAGCCGCAGGTCGATCACGGTCTGCGTCTGCGCAAGCTGCGAGCCACCGTCCTGCTCCGCATTCGCGACGAGCCCCGCCAGGCTCCGGCCGATTGCCGCGCGAATCTTGCCAACCACCTCGAGATTACGCGCTGCGTCCGCATCCTCGGGCTGTGAGCGCACGGCGGCCTGCAGGGCCTGTTCCGCACGCACGTGCTGGCGCGTCAGTTCCGACAGCAGCGTTACCAGCTCGAACTCTGCATCCAGTTCGAGATCATGCAGCAGGCGTCCGACCGTCACGTCCTCGAGAAGAATCGACTCACGAAAATTCCGGTACTGTTCGCGCGACAGGCGCGTCATGCGCGGATCGGCGAGCAGCGTTCCGAGGTTATAAAGCGATGCGGAACGCACACGCGTATGCCCGGCGTTTTCGGCGAGCGCCGAAAACGCGTCGACGGCCGGCTGCAGGCCGGTGTCGGCCTCGATCAGCGCAACGGCCGCGTTGTAACGCCTAACGTCGCTTGCGATCCAGGTCGATGGCAATGCAGCAAGCAGTAACGCTGCGACGGCAAGCACTGCCAGCGCGGCAGCTGCGCCGAGCACGATCGGCTGCGAGCGCAGCCGCTCGACCGGATCATTCTCAAGCTCCCGCTTGAGGCGCTCCTCTTCCACCAGGGGTGCAAGCAGTTCCTCCGCGATTTCGCGCAAGCGCTCAGTGTCGACTTGTTCGGCACCGTCCGGCCGATACGCCGTCTCGAGCAGTGTCCGAGCCTCGCCGATAAGCTCGCGCTGTCCGGCGTCGTCTATCGCACTGCCGAACCAGAACGCGACCGGGTCGAGGCCGGTGCGCAGCCGCAGCGCACGCATGACCAGGTGCTCGAGCGCATCGACGCGAGCGTGTGCCGGCATGCCCTGCGCCGAAGCGCTCGACTGCACATCGCGCCAGCAGCGCTCCGCTGCCGAAAGCTCGGACTCGGCTCGCCTGCGGCCCTGTTGCCAAAGCAAGAACGCGGCGACCGCGCCGAACCCCGCAGCACAGATGGCCATCAGCGCGCGGCGCAGACCCCTGCGTTCGTGCACTGCCGGCTTCGGGGGCCGTAGCGGAACCGTTGCGGCATCACCGGGATAGTATTCGCCGACGTATACGGCCGGCGCCGGCACGCGCAGCGTGTGCACGTTTGCGTTGGCCTCGTCCGCCGCGGTGTAGTGCACGATCGGCGCAGGCAGCGTGTAGCTGGCCGCGCTGTCGATCGCGACGGCCTGCAGCTCGAAGTCTGCCCTGAATTCTCGTAATGACGCACCGACGCGGCGCTCCGTAGTCTCGGACTCGCGATGATCGAACGGCTGCAGGCCGACGGTGCGGACGAATGCCTCGAGGTCCGGCGACACGCGATCCGGTCGCCACAGGATACGTATCCGATAACGCGCGGTCTCGCCGATCAGATAGCTGTCGCGATCGAACGTCGCGGTGCCGCGTATCGATTCGTCCTCGGCCAGTGCGGTACGGGAATCCTCACGAAAGTCGAAAATCGGCGGTACGCGAACGGACATCAGCAACACGCCGCCCGCGACTGCAACGAGCAGCGCCACCGACATCGATATCGCGAGCAGCGGGCGACGGTGAAGACCGATCATGCAGCGAGCCTCCGCCGGTGGCGAAAATAGCCGTCAATGGTCGCGTATATCCGGTTCACTCCGGGCAATGCCAGGTGCATGGGCGACGCATTGCGCCGCTTGAAAAGATGCGTCAGATCATCAAAACGGGCTTCGTGAAGCGCCCGGATATCTGCCGACGTGTTCGGCGATAGCCAGATACTCTCCCGAACACCGGTTGCCGGATTCGCGAATGCGACGAGCGCGGTCTGCGGACACGTCGGGAAACCGTATTCGAGCTCATCCTGAACGATGACCGGGATGAAATCGTAGCGACTGACCGCACCGAGTAGCTTGCCGACTCCCCTTATGCCGCCGTCGCTATCGAGGAAGTCCGAGCAGTAAATCAGCATCGCGTTCGGCGGCAGGCATTTGCCGAGATGGATCGGCGTGCCCTTGTGACGCACATCGACATCGTGCGTACACAGGTTCCAGAGGACTTCATACAGACGATAGAAGTGCTTCGAACCGATGCCGAAACCGTGGGCCCGGATGCCGTCCGGCATGCGCACCGCGAGCCCGAACGTCGTCTCGCCCTGCCAGGCAGCGAACAGCAGCATCGCCGCGGCCTCGTGCTGAATGACCATCTTGCTGCGCGCGTGCATCGACGCCGCCAGGTCGACGACGATCAGGATTTTTACGTCTCGGAGTGCGACGCGCTCCACGATCGTCGGCATGTTGCGGCGCGCGCTGGTTGGCAGATGAATCTGGCGGGGGTTGTCGCCGATCGCAAAGTCGCGGAAACCGCGCGGCTCGTAGCCGCGCCCCTCAAACGGGCTGGTCCACTCGCCCGGACTCACGCCGATGGCCCGCTTGCCCGGCACCAGCTCGATCGGCCGGCCGCGAATTTCAGCGAGGAGCCGCCGGCCTTCCAACGCTACAGAACCTGTCGAAGGGCCGCGTCGATGATCTCGTCGAGGCGCTGTTCGGCCTCTTCCTCATGAACCTCACCGGGGCGGAACACGATGCGGTGTCGCATGATCGGCGTAATGACCCCGATCAGGTCTTCGGGCGCGACGTAGTTTCGTCCCTGCATGACCGCGTTGACGCGCGCCGCGTGAATGATCGCGATGCCGGCACGCGGCGAGGCGCCGCCGCCGGGCTCGACGAGATCGGTGACCGTCTTTATCGTCGATCGTTCCGGACGAGTCGCATCGACGAGCCGCTGTACCTTGGCAATAATCGCGTCGCTGACGTGCACGTGCTCGCGGATCACTTCCCGCGCCGTGAGTATCCCGGCCTCGTCGACAACGGGCGCCACAGCGGGCGGGCCGCCGGCAGAACTGTAGCGACGAATGATTTCCTGTTCCTCCTCGGCGGACGGGTAACCGATCGGCACTTTCATCAGGAATCGGTCACGCTCGGCACGCCCCAGTCCGAACGTGCCTTCTTCTTCAACCGGGTTTTGCGTCGCGATGACCATGAACAGGGGACTCAGCGTATAGGTGCCGCCGAGTTCGGTAGTGACCTGACCTTCCTCCATCGGCTCGAGCACAGACCCCTTGGAGCTCGTGCGTGCCCGGTTCAGCTCGTCGGTCAGCAGGAAATTTGTGTGCAACGGGCCTTCGACGACGAGTTCGACCTTGCCGGTTGCCGGATCGAAATGCTCGATACCGATGACGTCCTTCGGCAGCAGGTCCGCGGCAAACGAAATGCGCCGAAAGCGCACGTGCGCCGCTTCGGCGAGCGTCTTGAAAAACAGCGTCTTCGCAAGCCCGGGCACGCCTTCCAGCAGTACGTGCCCGCCCGCGAACAGGCAGATCAGCGTGAGCCGCATCTCCTCGTCCATGCCGACGATGCGCTTTCGCACTTCGGCTTCGAGGCTCCGGATCTGTTGCCTGACGGTTTCGAGCGCCGTGTCAGTCGTGTGGTTCATTTATCTAGGGGACATTCCACATTTTCTACGCCAAAGTTACGCTTCGGGGACATTCCACATTTTCCATCACGAATGGCGAATCGTGTGACTTTGGTGCAGAAAATGTGGAATGTCCCCTTAACCCGGAGCAGCTTCCTGACGCGACTCGGGCTCTAGCGCGCTTCGGCTGCAGTCTCCACCCATGGCGCGGTCCTGTCCTCGTAGATTATTTCATCGCCGACAACCGTCATGATGACCTTGTTGACGCCAAGCTCGGAGTCGGGCCCTTCGAGCCAGTTGTTAAGCAGCACCGCGAAGTCCGCGAACTTGCCCGGCTCGAGCGACCCGATGTAGTCCTCGGCAAGCATCGACTCCGAATTCGAAATCGTGAACATCTTGAGCGCGACGACGCGATCCACGCCTTCCTCGGGCGTATGCGTGCGGCCTGCCGCCGTGCGCGTCACGAGCGCAGGCATGTGCCGGAACAGCAGATCCGGTGGACCGGCGCTGTGTGTCTCGACCGCGACGCGCACGCCAGCGTCGATCAGGCTCCTGACCGGCGCGAGGAACTCATAGCCTTCCGGCCCGTAAAACGTGTCGATCACCGGTGGCTCGTCGGTCAGCGCACGCAGAATCTGGAACGGAATGATGATGTTGTAGCGCTTCAGCCCCGCAATCACGTCGGGCTGCTTGCCGACCATCGTGCCGTGCGCCATCAGAATGCGCATCTCGCGGACTTCTTCTTCGGTGACGTTGCCCTGCTCGATCGCCTCCTCGACATACTGAATGAACTGGCGCATGCCGTGGCTGCCCACGCCGTGCAGGCCCGCAATACGCCAGCCCGCCATCAGCGCGTTGTGCATGCCGATGACCTCGGGCGTCCGGTTTTGAAGAAAGTCGCAGCGTTCGCGCTTCTTCGCTTCCTTGGCCATGTCGGGCAGTCCCGGCAGATCGGGACCCAGGCAGGCGATCTCCGGCGTGTCCCACGCACCCTCCGATCCGATGCCGTGATTCCAGAGCCAGGGGTTGCCGCTCGTCGGGCCCTTCGACCAGTGCGCCCCCATGAACGGATAGACGTTTTTCACGAAGTACGGCGTGTGCAGCTGGTTGCGGTGCATCTCGTAGGTATAGGCATGCCGGATCGGCAGGCGGCCGTCGCGGCGCAGCAGGTAATGGTAGGCCGAAAGCTGGTGCGGAAAGTCGACACGCGAACCGAATGCGGTAATTCCCGAACGGCCCATGTAGGTGAACGCTTTTTTCACAGCCTCGGCGTAGACCGGCGTCGGGTACGGTACTTTCAGCACCTGTTGTATCCAGGCCTTTTTCTCGCCGGTGCCGAGGATCGCGCGTTCGCCCGAATTCTCGACGTCGGGCCGGAGCGCGGTGACCGTGTCTGCAAGCCCGGGCATGTACTCGGCCGTCTTCTGCCAGCCGAGATCGTTGAAAACGATATACGCGTGACTGCCCGGCAGGCCCTGATTGTAGCGGTTCCAGTGCGCCAGCCTGTCCGCGGCCGGCGTATCGAACGTGTAGGCACTCGCGACCGGCCCGTCGGGCTCGCGCAAGATTTCGACGTCGTCTATCGACCGATGCCGGCGCACGATTCCGTCCGGCTCACGGACGTTGCGAATGCCGGCGTTGGCGGGGTTTTTCGGCAGTGCCCGGGTCAACCCTTCGCGAGTGAACGTCTGCTCGGCGCGCGTCGGCGTACCTATCCAGCCCTCGGCGATGTCCCAGATCGTCGGGATTCCGGCCGGCGGATTCGGAATCAGTTCGATCAGCACCCACTCGCCCGGCGCGACTCCGGCTTCTCTGGCATAGCGCGCAATTTTCGTATACGTCTTTTCGGGCGTCGCTTCCACCTGCACACCCATCGATACATGCGGCAGTGCCAGCTCCTGCTCCGGCAGGTTTGCGTCGAAGAGCGCAAACGGATGCGTATGGCTCTCGATGAATCCGGGCACCACCATCTTGCCGTGCAAATCCATGACGCGGGTGTTCGGGCCGCGCATGCGCATGACGTAGTCAGCCGGACCAACGGCCTGAATCGTGCCATTGCGAACGGCCATAGCCTCGGCGATGGTTCCCGGATCATCATTGAGCTCGTGTTCGTCGAGCGTAACGATGATCGCATTGGTATAGATCGTATCCGGCCAGCTTACGATCTCGGGCGGCAGGTTCTCCGCAAGAACCGGCTGCAAAAACATCATCGCGAGTGTGGACAAAATGGCTACGAGACAGAACGAACGGCTGCGCATCATGATTCCCCTCGCGCAAAGTGACGATAATACACCGCGTCGCTCACGCCGAATTCATTACATTTGTTATTGCCTCTCTGCGCCGATCGCGTCAGCCGGCAGCGATGATTCCGCCAAACAGCCGATACTCCAGCACAAAGACAAAAATCACGTACACGAATGCCAGTGCCGCAAAAGCGACGCCGGCACTTTGTGCTGCGCCGAGCCGTGCCAAGAAACGCAGCCAATTCGCTTCGAACATGATTATCGACTGGATGAAATTGCGTTCCATGAGACCGCTCTGTACCAAGGCAATCACGAGCGTAATGCGCGGATAGTCTGCACGGACCATCAAGTAGCCGAGTATCCCGACGAACGCCGCGATAAAACGTCACCGACTGACGTGCAGTGCATAGGCGCCCGCAAGTGAAACGACGGCGACGACCGGTATCAACAACTGGGCGTTGATGAACGCGATTCGGGCAAGATGTCGCGCGGTCCCGCGATCGAGACCTGCCTCATGCGGCGGTGCGCAGGCGACGAGCACGATGGCCAAAA
>JBFHXQ010000116.1:0-8731 GCA_041598895.1 Woeseiaceae bacterium
GGGGACGCCGGTACCGGCCACCTGGCGCTGGCGCGCGAGAGCCTGCGCGAGCTCATCGACGATTCGCGGCTGCCGGCAGGCGTGCGCGAATCGCTCGCCCATGATTACGCGGCCGTCGAGTCGATGCTTGCCAAACTCGAGCATGGCCACCTGCATCTCGCGGTGTTCGGGCGGGTCAGCACCGGAAAGTCTTCGCTCCTGAACGCGTTGGTCGGCCGACAGGCGTTTACCGTCAGCCCCGTGCATGGCGAAACGCGCCACTCTGCAATTGAGCCCTGGCAGGAAATCGAGGCGGCCGGCGTCTACCTAATCGATACGCCAGGCCTCGACGAGGCGGGTGGCGAGATGCGCGAGGCGCTTGCGAAGGAAGTGGCCGGCCGCGCCGATCTGGTCATTTTCGTTGTCGACAGCGACATCACGGAAACGGAACTCGCGTCGCTGGATACGCTGCTCGGCCAGGGGCGACCCGTCGTAATAGCGCTCAACAAAGTCGACCTGTTTACGAGCGAGGAACGCGACGCACTGCTGGCTGCGATTCGCGCGAAAACATGCGGTCTCGTCGATCCGCGTTTCGTCATCGCGACCGCCGCCGAGCCCAGACCCCAGATCGTCGTCGAAATCGACGCTGAGGGCCGCGAATCCCGGTCTACGCGGCAACGACCGCCGGACATCGAGACCCTGCGGCTGCGGCTGTGGGAGATCATCGAGGCCGAAGGCAAGACGCTTGCTGCGTTGAATGCAAGCCTGTTCGCTGCCGATCTGAGTGACCAGGTGGGACGTCGAATCCTCGCGGCGCGACGTGAGATCGGAGAGCGCGTCGTACGAACTTACTGCGTCGGCAAGGGCGTCGCCGTCGCTTTCAACCCGATCCCCGTCGCAGATTTGCTCGCTGCCGCCGTCGTCGATGTCGGCATGATCGTGCATTTGTCGCGAGTTTACGGATTGCCCTTGAGTCGCAAGGAAGCCGGATCGCTCGTACGCATCATCGTTGCCGAGGCCGCCGCGCTGATGGGCACTGTTTGGGCGCTGCATTTCGTGTCCAGCGCACTCAAAGTCGGCACCGTCGGGCTGTCAACACTCGTCACCGCGGGCGCCCAGGGAGCCATTGCCTATTACAGTACGTACCTGGTCGGTCGCGTTGCTGCGGAGTATCTCGCCCAGGGCAAGTCGTGGGGCGACGGCGGACCGAAGCGCGTTGTGCAGACGATCCTGGACAGCCTCGACCGGGACACGGTGTTACGGGAGGCGCGTCGCGAGATTCAGGCGCGACTGGGCATACGGTAGCAGGGTACATGGATCGCGATCGCCGCCAGTTGCGAATATGGGAAACCGTGCGTGAGATTCCTGCCGGTCGGGTTGCGAGCTACGGACAGATTGCCGAGATCGCCGGTCTGCCGCGTGGTGCGCGTCAGGTCGGGCACGCGCTCCGCAAGCTTCCCGACGAGAGCGACGTGCCGTGGTTTCGCGTCATTCGTGCGTCCGGCGCGATTGCATTCGAACGCGGAAGCCGCGCCTATCGCGCGCAAAAACGCAGGCTCGAGGGGGAGGGTGTCGTCGTGATTCGTGGCCGGGTCGACATGCAGAAGTATCGCTGGAGACCGCAGCTCGATGAACTGCTCTGGAAGCCGACATCGGCCTGGGACGACGCGTGAGCCTGCGCAGTTACGTACGCTCAAACTTGCTCCGGGCGCTGATCGCACCGAGAACGCGTCACTTACGCCGGCAGCTTCTCGAATTCCGCCGCCGCCTGGCGCGCCGGCCGCATTGCGTGTCCACTTTTCTCGAGCTCGACGATCCGTATTCCTATCTTCTAAGCCGGTTCCTCGGCGAGCTCAAGGCGACGTACGCCGTCGACCTCGAAGTCTATATGGTCGCGGCCCCGATTGAAGGGTTTCGCCCACGGCCGGATCTTCTCGCCGATTATGCCGAGCTGGACTGCAGGCGCCTTGCTCGTGAACTCCGCGTGCCGTTTCTCGATCGCGGGCCGGCGCCGCCCGTCGAGTACCGGCAGGCGCTCGTCGATGCGGTTGTGGCAGCCGATGCGATGGCAGACGTGCTGCCGGCACTGGAGGCTTATTGGCGCGGCGATGTGGAACGCGTTCGCCGACGCATTGGCGGTCCACGGCCTGACGCAGGTGCCCTTCTCGCCGAAAACCGACAACGCCTCGAGCAGCTCGGGCATTACAACAGCGCAACGCTGCATTACGCCGGCGAGTGGTACTGGGGCATCGACCGGCTTCACTACCTCACCGAACGCCTGAACGAGCTCGGTGTGCGGCGATCGGTCACTGGTACGGGCCCTGGCCAGCGCCTCAAAGAGATGATGCAATCAACACTGCCGGCCGCGCCTTCGGGGACGGCCCGCGATCTGCCGGACCTCGAGCTGTTTTTTTCGTTCCGGAGTCCGTATTCGTATCTCGTGATTCCACGTGCGTTCGCGATTGCGGACGCGTTTGGCCTGCGTCTGCAGCTACGTCCGGTGCTGCCGATGATCATGCGCGGCATGCCGGTGCCGCGCCTGAAGCTGCGCTATATCGTTACCGATGCCGCGCGTGAGGCCGAACGGCTCGGAATGCCGTTCGGGACATTTTGCGACCCGGCAGGCGCGGGCGTGGCGCGCTGCATTGCCGTGTTCTGCCTTGCTGATGCCGCGGATCGCGGACGCGAATTCGTGCGCAGCGCGACCGAGGCGATTTGGGCGCGTGGTATCGATATGGCCAGCGATACGGGAATGCGAGCTATAGCCGAGGAGGCTGGCCTCGACTGGTCCGACGTCAGAAACGCGCTCCGCAACGAAAGCTGGCAGGCGCTTGTGGAGAACAATCGTGAGTCAATGATGGCGTCGGGCTCCTGGGGTGTGCCAACATTGCGTGTCGGCGATTTCGTCGTCTGGGGGCAGGATCGCGACTGGCTGCTCGTGCGCCACCTCGAAGACTTCACGACAACAAGAAGACAAGAACGCGAATGACGACGGTAATTTTTTCCCATGGCCAGGAGAGCGGCCCGTGGGGTACGAAAATCCGCGCAATGGCGGACACGGTAAGGGCGCTCGGGTGCGATGCGGACAGCATCGATTATCAGGGCATGCGTGATCCGGCCGACCGCGTGGGCAAGCTGCAGAATGCGTGCCGCGCGATCGACGATCGGCTGATTCTGGTCGGTTCCAGTATGGGCGGACACGTTGCCACCGCCGCGGCGCGGCAGGTCGGTGCCGTCGGCCTGTTCGTGCTCGCGCCGGCATATTACATGCCGGGCTACGAAGCACACACTCCGGATGCGCCCGCTATTCCGATCGCCATCGTGCATGGCTGGCGCGATGATGTTGTGCCGGTCGAGAACAGTTTTCGGTTCGCCCGGGAATGCGGGGCGACGCTGCATATCGTGGACGGCGACCATCGGCTCACCGGCAACATCGACGACATCAACGCGTACCTGAAACACTTCATTACACGGCTTGCTTGAGCGACTGGTTTTTCCAGGAGAACTGATAATGCGTAATCAGCTTTTTGTACTTTGTCTGTTCGTTGTCGGCTGTGGAGACAACGACACTGCTGCGCCCGAACGGTCGGACCAGAACGATACAGGCTTAAGTGATGCAATTCACAACAATCTCGATGAGGCAAGCGCCGTCGAAGATGCGCTGATGAACAAAAAAAATCAGCTCGACAAGGCCGTCGAGGATGCAATGGATCAATGATCACGAGCTTCACGAATCGCAGCGATACGTAGCACGCCGTTTTTAAAAGTCAACGCCCGGAAACCGCGGACTTTTCTATAGACTGACGCTGGATGAACGTGGCAGGCACAATAACTCGACCGCTCTACTGGATCGCCGGCAAACTGTTCTCGATATGGGCGCGACCGGACGTGCACCCTGACACGCCGGCGGACTACATTTCTGACAGCAGTGCAGCGATCTGTTACGTCCTCGAGACCGGCGGCCTTGCCGATGTGCTCGCGCTGGAACGAGCCTGTCGGCAACATGGAATGCCATCGCCGTCGGAGTCATTCGGTTTTTGTGGCAAGCGTTTTTCACGCCGATGCGTTGTACTGAGGCCGCTCGAAGGTCTGATGTTCCGGCACCCGTCGGCGAAAGGCTCCGCCTTGCTACGTGAGCTCGTTGCCGCTGCAGACCGGGAGTGCGAGGACCTGTTGCTGATCCCGGTTGCAATTTACTGGGGACGCTCGCCAAAGAAAGAACGGTCGATTCTCAAGATTCTTTTTGCCGAAAACTGGGACGTCGTGGGCCGGACGCGAAAGTTTTTTGCAACGATCTTTCTCGGTCGCGATACGCTGATGCGCTTCAGCCATGCGCTGCCGTTGAGTTCCATTATTCAGGAGAACATCGATGCGCACATTGCGTTTCGCAAAGTCTCCCGAATTCTCCGCGTGCACTTTCGAAAACGCCGCACCGCGACCGTCGGACCAGACCTTTCGCATCGGCGGACGTTGCTCAATCAGGTGCTGCACGCGCCAGCGGTGCGGAGGGCGATTCGACTTGAGGCAGGAGAGGATTCGAACGGTCTCGAGAGAGCAGAGCGCAAGGCGCGCGATTACGCTTACGAGATTGCGGCAAACATATCCTACACCGTCATTCGTCTGGCGGAGCGTATACTGCGCTGGCTCTGGCACCGCATCTATGACGGCATCGAACTCAACCATGTTCAGCGGCTGCATGATGTAGCGCGTGACAAGGAAATCGTCTACGTGCCCTGTCACCGCAGCCACTTTGATTACCTGTTGCTGGCATATATCGTCTACGAGCAGGGTCTGCAGCTGCCTCACGTTGCTGCTGGCATCAATCTGAATATTCCGATCGTCGGCGCTATTCTGCGGCGCGGCGGGGCGTTTTATCTGCGCCGCAGCTTCAAGGGCAACCGCCTGTACACGGCCGTATTCGATGCCTATCTGGAACAGATTCTCGCGCGCGGCCATTCGCTCGAGTACTTCATAGAAGGCGGACGCAGCCGGACCGGGCGGTTGCTCGCGCCCAAGGGAGGCATGCTCGCGATGACGGTCAACGCCTACATACGCAATCCGAAACGGCCGCTGGTGTTCGTCCCCATATATTTCGGATACGAGCGGCTGATCGAGGGCGACTCATTCATCAGTGAGCTCGGCGGTGCAGCGAAAGAGAAAGAGTCCCTACTGGGACTGCTAAAGTCGGTCAGGTCGCTGCGCGAAAATTTCGGCAAGGCCTATGTCAACATTGCAGAGCCGATCGACCTCGACGGGTTACTCGCGCAGGCGAGGCCGGACTGGCGCGATGCATTTCCGGCCAACGGCGAGCGGCCGGACTGGCTGGCGAGTGTCGTCGATGAGCTCGGGCGGGAAATAATGACCGGCATCAATTCTGCTGCAGCGGTCACGCCGATCAGCCTGCTCGCGTACACGCTGCTTGCAACACCGAAGCAGACAATGGGTGCCGCGGAGCTGCGTGCACAGCTGCAGCTCAGCCTCGACCTGCTGCAGCGCTTCCGGTATTCGGATGCGGTAACCGCCCCCAATATGACTCCCGACGAGATCATTCTGCACGGCGAGCACCTCGGTGCGATAAGCCGGACGGCACATCCGATGGGAGACTTTATTCACATGAGTGAGCATACCGCCGTACTCATGACCTATTTTCGCAACAACATTTTGCACCTCCTCGCGGTGCCTGCTGCCGTAGCGTGTTGTTTCATTCAGGGCAGGCAGCTCGAACATGCCGAAATTCAGCGCCTCGTCGACCTGATATACCCGTTCATGCAAAAGGAGCTGTGCCTCAAGTGGTCCGTCGCCGACATCGACGACGTTACGACGGAGGCAATCGAGGCGCTGGTCGAAATGGAGCTCTTAAAACGAGGCAACAACAAGAAGATGCTCGTTCGTCCTCACGCCGGATCGGCCCAGGCATTCCAGCTGCTGATGCTCGGGCAGTCCATGGTGCCGATGCTGCAGCGTTTTTACCTGGTCATAGCCATCCTTGTAAAAAACGGCTCCGGAAAGCTGTCGCGAGCCAAGCTGGAAAAAATGTGCGAGCTGAGCGCCGAGCGCCTGTCCGTGATATACGGCCTGCATTCCCCGGACTTTTTCAATCGCAGTCTGTTCCAGGATTTCATTCGTATGCTCCAGGAGCAGAATGTGCTGCAGCGAAACGGCGACGGGCTGCTGGAATTCGACGACAATATCGTCAGTATCGGCAGCGATGCACGGCTCGTCCTCGGCGAGGAGATCCGCCACAGTATTCTCTCGCTGACGCCGTCGGACGAGCAGGTTGCCGCATGAATGTCGCGTCGTTCTACCGATTCATCGACGTCCACGATCCGCAGGCGCTGGCCGCAGAGCTACGGGCGCGGTGCGCGTCGCGCGGGCTGCTGGGGACGGTCCTCGTTGCGGCGGAGGGCATTAACGGAACGCTCGCTGGATCGCCATCTGACATCGACGCCGTGCTCGACTGGCTCACGGCGGACCTCGAACTCGATGCGCCCCTCGACGTACGCGCCACCGAATCCAGTGAGGCACCGTTCCGCCGGATGCGCGTAAAGGTCAAGCGCGAAATCGTAACCTTGGGTCGTCCCGATATTCGGGCCCAGGATCATACCGGCGAGCACGTGCCGCCGGAAAAATGGAACGATCTGCTCGATGACCCGGATGTGCTGCTTATCGACACGCGCAATCATTACGAGGTTGAGGTCGGCCGCTTTCCGGGCGCCTTTGAACCGGCGACCGACAGCTTCCGCGAATTGCCGCAGTTTCTCGAGGGGCTCGCCGACCTGCCGAAAGATTACCCGGTCGCGATGTACTGCACGGGCGGAATTCGCTGCGAGAAAGCGAGCGCGCTGCTGTTGGACATGGGCTTCGAGCGGGTTTACCAGCTCGAGGGAGGCGTCCTGAATTACCTCGCAACAATGCCGAACGCCGACAATCGTTGGCGCGGCGAATGCTTCGTCTTCGACCAGCGTGTTGCGATAGACCGGGACCTGGCGGAGGGCCAGTACGTGCAGTGCCATGCTTGTCGGCGGCCGCTCAGCTCGGCCGATATTGAATCGCCGGACTACCGGGAGGGTGTTTCCTGCCCGCACTGCGTGGGCGCAATCGACAGCGACCGCCGGGCGCGACTCGAGGAGCGCCGCCGCCAGGTCAGGCTGTCCCGCGAACGTGGCGAACCCCACATCGGCGCAGTCTTAAAACCAGAAGCGAAAACCGACAATGGCCGTCGCTGAGCTGTCCCGAACTCCGCGGGCTAGTGCTGCGTCCTCCCTTGCACCAAAAAGCCGCGTCCAGGAAACGCCCAGGTACGGTGCAAACTTGCGGTGCCATTCGTAGCGCAGCCTGAGCCCGAGCGCCACTTCATTCAGTCCGGTATCGATTTCGAGCTTCCTAGCGTGATTCAAAGCCCCTTTCAATTCGATTCTCGGTTGCAGGACAAGGCGCGGAGTTACGGCGAAGTCTCTGTCTAACTCGGCGCGGAGGCGTAATTCGCCGTCGCTCGAAAGAAATGTCGCAATGTCGATTTCGACATTGTAAGGGGCAAGTCCCTGCAGACCGATAACGATCGACGTCGTGTTTACCGGTCCTTCGTCGGCAACGCGCAGCCCCAGCTGCCAGTCGAAGTACGCGGATGCCGCCCGGCTGTACAGCAGCTGCATCTCAGCCACGTCGTCGCCGCCGGACGCGGCGACGCCCTCCGTTTTCCACCAAAGTTTGCGATAGTCGCCGCCGTAGTATCCCTGTAAATCCCACACTCCAACATTTTCATCGGCAACGTATTCGAGCCGTTCGGCCTGCACCGACGCGATAAGCGGTTCGTCGCGCGAATCTGCGTGCGCCGCGCATGTCAGCAGTGCCAGGGCAACGACCAATAATGACCATCGGCTCACAGGACGACTCCGTCGGCGACGCGAACTGTCTGCATCATTCCGGCTTTCATGTGATACAGCAGGTGGCAATGGAACGCCCAGTGACCGGGCTCGTTTGCGGTTATGTCCAACGCAACGCGTTCTGCCGGTTTGACGACAACGGTGTGTTTCCGTGGATTGTAGGCGCCGTTGCCGTTGGCGAGCTCCACGAACATGCCGTGCAGGTGGATCGGGTGGGACATCATGGTGTCGTTCACGAGGACCATGCGCAGGCGCTCGCCGTAGCGGAATCGAATCGGCGCCGTCACTTCGGAGAATTTGAGCCCATCGAATGACCACATATACCGATGCATGTTGCCGGTAAGGTGCAGCTCGATTTCACGCTCGGGCTTCCGGGAGTCCGCGTTGCGCTCGAGGCTCCGTAGGTCCGCATAGCAGAGGACCTTGTGACCGACACCGTCGAGTCCGAGGCCGGGATGGTCCAGTCGGCTCTGCGCCATTGCGGCCAGGTTTGCGACCCCCGGCCCGCGCGCATGGTCGTGGCGCAGAGGGCCCATCCGGTGGTCCTGGTGCCCCGACATCGAGTCGTGCTGCATGCCCATGTCCGCCATCGTCAACAGCGGCGGGTCACGAAGCGGCGGCACGTCGGCGCTTGCACCGGCCATGGGGGATATCGTACCGCGGACATAGCCACTGCGATCCATTGCTTCGGCCATGATCGTATGCGCGCTTTCCGGTGCGCGGATGATGACGTCGTAAGTCTCGGCGACGCCGATCTGAAACTCGTGCACGCTGACCGGCTGCACGTTCTGGCCGTCGGCCTGAACGACCTGCATGTCGAGCCCGGGAATACGCACGTTAAAAAACGTCATCGCCGATCCGTTGATGAA
>JBFHXQ010000117.1:0-8730 GCA_041598895.1 Woeseiaceae bacterium
CCATCGAAGTCCGAGGCGACAAAATCCGAGGGCCGATTGCTGCCCTGGGACACGCCGTCCACTTCTGGAACCCAAAAACCCGCCGAAAAGCCGGTGCCGGACTCCTCGTCACGCGGCAGCGAGACGCCGCAGAGCGATCAGTAGGCGCAGCATCTTCCGCGCATCACGGAGACATTCCTCGTGATCATGACAACGAGGCATGCTCCCCGGTCGTTCTGAGAAATCGGTGGTGCAGGTTCAGCGCGTGCGACGAAGCTCGCGACTTGCAACAAGTTCGGCGAGCAAGCCCCGCGACGCATCCTCGACGAGGTCCAGCACCCGTTCAAAACCGGTCGTGCCTCCGTAGTAGGGATCCGGCACCTCGAGCTGCGAGCCGCCTGCGAATTCGAGAAACAACCGCAGTTTGCGGTGATGCATCGGATCCGACAATTCCTGCAGCATAAGCAGGTTGTCGCGATCCATCGCCAATACAAGATCAAATCGCTCGAAATCGGTCTCGTCAACACGGCGCGCCTTGATGTCCCGCAGCGAGAATCCCCGGCGTTCCGCGGCGGCCTGCGCCCTGCGGTCCGGCGGCTCGTTGACGTGATACGCATGCGTGCCCGCGGAATCAATGTGGATCATCTCGAGCAGACCCGCCTGCCGGACCTGGTGGCGAAAAACACCCTCAGCAGTCGGCGAACGGCAGATATTGCCCATGCACACGAAAAGCACGCTGGTTCGCGATTGGTCATTCATCATACGATGGTCTTATTCGAAGCTGCATTTACCGCGTCGGGCACTTCGACCGCAAATCCGTCCGGCGATGTACCGATCGACCCGTGGCCCGCGGCGCCGCGAATCGTAAAGCCGATGTTAGCAGCAAATGTCTGCGCGGCGCTTCAATATACGTCACGGCACCGGGGCGCTGCCCTCCGCGTGCCGCGGTGCCGTCCGGTTTCGCAGCCTGGTGCGCGCCCAATCAGTGTACCAAGCGCAGTACCTGGCGCACGGCTTCGCCGCGGTCGAGCGCGTCGAACGCCGCATTGACTTCGTCGAGCTCTATGGTTGCCGTGAGAAGTCTGTCGACGGGCAGAAGTCCCGCCTGGTACATCTCGATATAGCGCGGCAAGTCACGCACCGGTACCGCCGAGCCCATATAGGAACCGCGGACGGTCTTTTCGTCAGCGACGAGGCTGACGGCGGGAATGCAGAATTGCCTGCTGGGGTGCGGCAGCCCGACCGTGACGGTCGTGCCGCCCCGCGCCGTCGCATCGTAGGCCTGCACGAGCACGGTTTCGCTACCGACGACCTCGATGCCGTAGTCGGCACCGCCTGCCGTGACGTCCCGGATCGCTTCCACCGGGTCGTCCGCGGCCGCGTTGACCACGTGCGTGGCGCCAAGCTCGCTGGCGAGTTCGAGCTTCGCGTCCAGCACGTCGATCGCGACGATCGGATGCGCACCGGCCGCACGCGCCCCCATGACGGCGCTCAGGCCGACGCCGCCCATGCCGAATATCGCACAGCTCCGGCCCGGCTCGAGCTGCGCCGTATTGAACACGGCGCCGACGCCGGTCATCACGGCGCAGCCGAAAAGCGCAGCGATGTCGAGCGGGAGGTCCGCATCGATCCTGACGACCGATTCGCGCGCCGCGACCGTGTACTGCGAGAACGCGGAGACCCCGAGGTGATGATGAAGCGTCTCGCCGCGCCCGTTCCTGAAATGCCGCGCGCCGGAGAGCAGCGTCCCGTTTAGGTTGGCGCTCGTGCCCGCGTGGCAGAGAACCGGGCGGCCCGACGCACACGGAACGCATCGGCCGCAGGCGGGCATGAACGAGAACACGACGTGATCTCCGTGGGCGAGATCAGCTACATTCGCTCCGACCTCGCGGACGATTCCGCTCGCCTCGTGGCCGATCACCATCGGCATGGCGCGCGGACGCGATCCGTTTATGACGGACAGGTCCGAATGACAAAGTCCGGCGTTGGTAATTTCGACGAGCACTTCCTCGGGGCCGGGCCCGGCCAGATCCAGCGCCTCCAACTTTAGCGGCCGGGATTCCGCGTACGGAGGAGCCTGGCCCATTTCGTACAGCACCGCGGCTTTCGTTTTCAATTTCGTTTGCCTATGTCAAGCGGCAATTTCGAACACAGCATTGCCTGCTTACATAGCATCATACGCGGAATCCCGTTATCTGGGATACTTGCGTGGAGTTGAGGCAGGACTGAGACCAATGACTGACGCCGCGCGTATTCCGCCGCAAATTCGTTCCGACTTCGTCTATTTCATGACGCTGACGACCCGCTGGAGCGACAATGACGTCTACAGGCACGTCAACAATGCCGTCTATTATCATCTGGTCGACACCGTCGTGAACGGGTACCTCGTCGAGCAGAACGTGCTCGACATCGAAGCCAGCGACGTGGTCGGGCTGGTCGTCGAGACCCGGTGCACCTATTACTCGCCGCTGGTCTTTCCCCAGGCCATCGACGCAGGTCTGCGCGTCGCCCGCATCGGGCGTTCCAGCATCACCTACGAAATCGGCCTGTTTGCAGCAGGTGAGGATACGACCGCCGCGTTTGCCAGTTTTGTTCATGTGTATGTCGACCGAGCGACGCATCGCCCGGTCGACATCCCTGCCGAACTGCGTACGGCCGTGGAGATGCTGCGCCGCCGGTAGATGCACGTGCCGTTACCGGCAATCCGGGCTAGCGGACGAATCCGAGCTTCTCGAGCGTAAGCAGGATTCGGTGTGCCGCCAGGTCCGGGGACAATTCGCCCGTGTCGATCACGATCTCGGGGTTCTCCGGCACCTCATACGGATCATCGATACCCGTGAATCCTTTGATCAGGCCGGCACGTGCCTTCGCGTACAGGCCCTTTCGATCACGCTTCTCGCAAATCTCGATCGGCGTCGAGACATACGTCTCTATGAAGCCGCCGACCGGAGTGACCATGTCGCGAGCCAGGCGACGCGTAGCCGCGTAGGGGGCGATCGGCGCACAGATCGCGATGCCGCCGTTTTTCGTGATCTCGCTGGCAACGAAGCCGATACGCTGGATATTCAGGTCGCGGTGCTCTTTCGAAAACGTCAGCTCGCTCGACAGGTGCTTGCGCACGATGTCGCCGTCGAGCAGCGTGACCGGCCGGGAACCCTCCTCGAGCAGCTTGATCATCAGAGCATTGGCGACCGTGGACTTCCCTGACCCGGAGAGACCGGTGAAAAATACGGTGAAGCCCTGCTTGTGCTTCGGCGGATGCGCCTTTTGCAGTTCCTCGACGATACTCGGATACGAAAACCACTCCGGAATATCGAGGCCCTCCCGCAGCCTGCGGCGGAACTCGGTGCCGGACAGCGTCAGCACTTTATCCGTCGGCTCCGTTTCGTCGACAGGAAGGTACTCGGCCTTGTTCTCGACGTACACCATCATCTTGAACGGCACCATCGTGATATCGAGCTCTTCCTCGTGCTGCTTGAACAGTTCCTGCGCTTCGTAGGGACCGTAGAACGGGTTGCCGTCCCTGCCGTTACCCGGACCCGCATGATCGCGCCCTACGATGAAATGCGTGCAGCCGTAATTCTTGCGAATAATCGCATGCAGGAGCGCTTCGCGCGGACCGCCCATGCGCATCGCGAGATTGAGCAGGCTCAGTTGCGTCGTCTGCTCGGGGTATTGTTCCAGGATATGTTCGTAGCAGCGCACGCGCGTAAAGTGATCGATATCTCCGGATTTCGTCATCCCGATGACGGGTTGGATGAGCAGGTTTGCGTCCGCCTCCTTCGCCGCTCGGAACGTCAGCTCCTGGTGAGCACGATGCAGTGGATTTCGCGTTTGAAACGCAACGACCTTTCGCCAGCCGAGCTTACGGAAGCGGCCGCGAAGCTCTGACGGCGTGTCCCGTAGGAGTTTGAAGTCGAAGTACGTGGGTGGTTCGACTCCGCGCACGCGGCCACCCACATAGACGCGATTTGAACGATGTTCCAGATAGTCGACCGCGGGATGCGTATCGTCCGTCGTTCCGTAGACGCGTTCCGCTTCGCTCGAACGATCCGGCGCCCAGATATCGGATACTTCAACGGTTGCCAGCAACACGCCTTCCGGGTCCCGCAGCGCGATCGTCTCACCTTTCGCAATGTCTTCCGCGAAGGCTTCCGTTATGTCGAGCGTAATCGGAATCGGCCACAGCAGGCCGTTCGTCAATCGCATGGAATCGCAGACGTTGTCGTAGTCGTCCTTGCCCATGAATCCATCGAGCGGCGAGAATGCACCGTTCATCAACAGGTCCAGGTCGCAGATCTGGCGCTGCGTCAGATCCCAGGACCTGTAATCCTTGGCGTTCAGCTTTTCGGCATCGGCTGCGCTCTCACCCAGGTACAGCTCCTTCAGAACACCGCCGTGCGCTTCCTTGAATGCTCCCATTGTTACTTTCCTTTCTCTGGCATGGTTTCAGAATAAAAGATTCAGTCGTCATCCCGCGGTGTCATACCGTTTAGCAGCAGATCCGTGCACTTGCGAACCAGATCGAACATATCGATATCCGAATCGCGTACGACGTGCTCGCCGAGTCCGTTGCACAAACCGATCACCGATTGCGCTGCAAAGTGACTGTCGATCGTTTCGCGCACGTCGCCGTTCGCTTTGGCTGTCCCGATCATCGCCTCGAGTGATTCCCGATACCGGCTGCCGAGCTCGTGGAGTCGCGTTCGCCGGGAACCCGGCAGGTACAGGCGTTCGTCGTTGAATACTTTCAGCGCCTCGCTGCGCTCACGGTATGCCGTCAGGTGGTTCGTTACGGCCTCGAAAAGCTTGTTGCGAAACGGCTGATTGCTGTCGGCGATTGCCGTCATGTTTTCAGCGTACTGCCGAAGCCCGTACAGACACACCTCTTCGAGTGCTTCCTCCTTGGACGAGAAGTAGTAGTACAGGCTGCCCTGCTTTATGCCGAGCCGCTCTGCAATGTCTTTCGTCGATGACCCGTGAAAGCCCTTTTCAGAAAACACGCTCGCTGCGGCCCGAATCGCGGCCGCTTTTTGCTGCGCGTATTTTGCGCTCTCGGTGCGATTCGGCGTCATCGTCACGGCACTGAATCAAACGTGCCACGTATTCTATAGAACTATAGAATTTCGTCAACTCTTTTTAATTTTATTTTTATATCAATTATGTAGAATTTTTTTTATCTATTTACCTTTCGAATTTCGTCGGACTACTGCATCGATTCGGCGCTCTACCTGCGCCGACACAGCTATTCCAGCGGCTGACAGGCTCGACAGAGGAAGATATTGCGGCTGCTCATCGACAGGCGCTCGATAGCTGTCGCGCAGCGTCGACACGGCAGTCCGTCCCGCCCGAATACGTAAAAACGCCGCAGCGAACGATTCTCCCCCGCTTCCCGCAGCGTTTTGTCCAGCGCTGGCAGCAGCGTGATGCCGCGAGTGCGGTACGAGCGCCGCGGCACGCGCAGCGACTCGCGGGCCAGCCTGGCGATCTCCTGACCGCTGAGCTCGGCGGGCCGCCGGGTCGGATGCACGCCCGCAATGAACAGCGTCTCGGAGCGCAGGTAATTGCCGTTTCCGGCGAGAAACGCCTGGTCGAGATACAGACTGCCCAGCGCCCGGTTGCGGAAGGCTCGCTGGCCCATTCGTTCCCGGAGCTGTTCCGCAGTCAACGACCGGTCCATGACGTCAGGGCCAATGCGGTTGAGAAACGGATGCGCCGCAAGCTGCCGATCGGTCAGCACGGCGATGTCCGACGCGCTGAACAGCAGCGCGCTGTGCGTCGCGGTGTGCAGCGCCGCGCGCAGCTGTCGATTCGTATTTGGCAGTGTCGGGCGTCGTGTCGTATACCATCGGCCGTAAAGCTGATTGTGACTGTAGAGCGTCAGATCGTTGTCGAATCGTGTCAGCATGGCCTTGCCACGCGTCTCGACGTGCATGACTTTGGCGCCGCACAGGCGCTTTTCGAAGCGCCTGAGCGCAGCGAGCCCGAACGAGACGGCGTGGATTCGCCGGCCCTCCAGCACGCGCGCGATGCGGTCGGCCTCGCGGCGTATTTCAGGGCCTTCCGGCATACCACTTACGATTGACACGACAACGGCGCGAGCAATACCGGACGGCGCTCCAGTCCTGCTGCCAATTCCTGCGCCAGGTGAACGCGCGGCCGCATTGTGCGCAGACTTTTTCGGGAACAGTGCCTTTCGTATACACTCGATACGGGCCTCAGCAGCTCTTCACGCGCCGCGGAATCCACGCGAATACGATCGCCACGGCCGCGAGACAGAGCACGATTACTGCGCCGGCCGGCAGATCCGCGGTAATCGTCAGCAGCAGCCCAAAGAGGCAGCCCGCGATTCCGACCGCATACCCGCTTGCCAGACGCAGGCCACGTCGTTCGATGCTGCGCGTGGCCAAAGCCGGAATAATCAAACACGCGAACACCATATAAACACCGACGAGCTGCACCGAAACCGTGACTGCAAATGCGAATACTGCGTAAAAACCAAAACCCTGCAGCCTGTCGCGCATCAGATACCAGGCCAGGAGAATCAGCGCACTGATGACGCCTGCAGGAATTAGCTGTGCGAACGTGACCCACAGCACCTGACCGACGAGCAGTTCCTTCAGATGCTCCCCGCCATGCGGATTACCAGCGAGAAGCAGCACGCCCAGTGTTGCCGCAAGTACAAAGGCTACGCCAATCAATGCCTCCTGGATCTCGGGAAAGCGCCGATCCGTTAGATGCAAAACGAACGCCGCCACGAGGGCCGCCGTGACCGCAGCAATCTGCACCATCAAGCCCTCGGCTTCCCAGCCCATGAGATCAGCCGCGATGACGCCGAGTCCTGCAACCTGCGCGATCGCAAGGTCAATGAAGATGATTCCGCGCCTCAAGACTTCGGCTCCCAGCGGCACGTGGGTGCTCAGCACGAGCATGCTTGCAAGCAGCGCCGGGGCGATGATGCTCAACTCCGACTCGTTCATACTGCAACGTCCAACAGCGCCGCAATCGTCTCTTCGAACAGGTCAAACAGCGTGTCGATGCCGTCATCGCCACCGACGGTATACGGTAGCGTCAGGTCGGCAATATCGAGCCGCTTCGACAACCAGGCCGACGGCTTTTCGTTTTCATAGGGCGTTCGAATGACCGCTGCCGGCGCGTTTGGTGCCAGCTGCTCGAGCAGCCTTGCCAGGTGTGCACCACTTGGCGGAATGCCGGGCTTCGGCTCCAGGTGGGCCACGATATCGAGATCGAGCCACGCTGCGAGATAGCTGAAGCTCCGGTGGTTTGCCGCCAGGCGCAGGCCGCGCAGCGCATCCGCACGTTTTTCCCATTCTTCGATTGCCTCGACCAGGCGAGCCTCGAAATCGCCGCGACGGGCTCTATAGTACGCGGCATTTGCCGTATCGATCTGGACGAGTCGCTCGGATAGCACCGCCGCGACGCGGCGCAAATTGCGCGGATCGAGATGCACATGCGGGTTACCTTGCGGATGTATGTCACCCTGGGATCGATCGACGAACTGCGGCACTTCGAGCTTGCGGACATGGTCGGCCGCGAGAAGGTAACCCGGTGAACCCGGCTGGATTCGCGGATTCCCCGCGCGCCGCAGCAGCAGCGGCAACCATCCGATTTCCAGATCCGCGCCGGTGCAAATAATCAACTCTGCGTTACGAACGGCGGCGATCAGGCTCGGTTTCGCCTGCAGCCGGTGCGGGTCCTGAAACGCCGTGGTCGCGACAGTCACGTCGGCCCGATCTCCCGCTATTTCGTGGGCGAGCGCGGCCCACTCCGGTTCACAGGCGAATACATCGAGCGCGTTCGCAGTCAGCGGCGACAACAACGCGAAAAGCAAGCAGTAGCCTCGTCTCATCGGACCGACCCCTAAAACTCGTGGGCGCCGTGGGCCCCAATGCTCATCAGGTACTGCAGAAACCACTGTTGGTCCGCATCGGGCAGGACACGATCGTTCGTGAACTGCAGTCGCAGCCGGCTGAATTCGCTCGGCGACCAGTCGAGCATCAGGGAATCGCGCCTCGCACTTCGGCCGGGATCCTCGAGTTCGGTGCCTGTGAGCGAAGGGCCGTTGTCACTGTCGACGACGTCGTGGCGCCATCCGACGCGCCAGCGCGGCGCGAATTGCCATATGCCCTGCACATACCAGCCCGTCTGCTCGCCGTCATACGGAATTCCCCCGAATGCGCCGGTTTCGCTGCGACGGAAGTACTCGCCCTGCGCCTTGAAGTTGCGAACCAGAGAATTGCCGTTTGGCGCCCATTTCCAGACAAAATCGACGGCGACGAGATCGCTGTCACCGGTGAACGCGTCCAGTTCCTCCGTGCCGCTCTCGTCAGCGTGATGCCCGCCACTGCGGTCGATTGCGTCGGCGGCAACCCGCGACACGCCGACCTGCCAGCTGTTGCTGACGCCGGCATCGCCGCCGAGTTTCGCAAATGCTGACCATGCGCCAGGCGACGTCTCCGCGTTTGCACTGGCCGGGAAACCGTCGCCCCAGTTCAGTTCGGCGCCCAGCTCGAACAGCAACGACGTCGGGGCAATCCAGCTCGCGCGAACACCATCGACCAGATATTGACCACCGAAAAACGCCTGGTACGGCAACGGTCGGTCCACGAAATCGTCGGCGTGGCGGTGGAATTTGTTGAGATACCCGGATGCGGAGAACATGCGTCCGCCCGTCAGCGTCACGCCGGCGGGCAACCGCGTCGTCTGCAACCAGGCCTCCTCGAGTTCCAC
>JBFHXQ010000118.1:0-8728 GCA_041598895.1 Woeseiaceae bacterium
CGCGCGCGCGTGGAGGATGAGTAAATGGCCATCCCGAACCGGGACCGCAGTTTCCACGTCAATCCCGGATACGGAAAATCACCTTTCCCCGGGCGCGGCGTTCCGTCAGCGTCGCGAATGCCTCGACGTAGTGCTCCAGCGGAAACACCTGCGTGACCTGCGGAGACAACCGGCCCTGCTCGTACAGCGCAAACAGTTCCGCCAGGTTTTGCGCGTTTGCATCCGGCTCGCGTTCCAGCCACGCGCCGTAGAACACGCCGATGATGGCATTGTTCTTGAGCAGGCAGAGGTTCAGCGGAATGTTCGGAATGGATCCGGCGGCAAATCCGATCACCAGGAAGCGGCCGTTCCAGCCCGTGGCGCGCAGCGCCTGCTCCGACAGGTCGCCGCCGACCGGATCGTACACGACGTCGGCGCCGCGGCCGTCCGTGAGCGCCTTGACGCGTTCCTTCAGATCATCGTCCGAATAGTTGACGCGTTGCGAGGCGCCGGCACGGCACGCCGTGTCGAGCTTATCGTCGGTCGACGCTGCGGCGATGACGGTTGCGCCCAGCGCCGCGCCGATATCGACGGCGGCAAGGCCGACGCCGCCGGCGGCGCCGAGTACCAGCAGCGTCTCGCCCGGCTTCAGGTTGCCCCGCTGTTTGAGTGCGTAGTAGGCCGTGCCGTACGCGGCCATGAAGCCCGCGCCGGTCACGAAGTCCATGCTGTCGGGCAGGGCGGTGAGCTCCTGCGGCTGCTTCAGGATCTTCTCGGCGAACGCGCCCGTCGATCCGCCGACGATCACCCGGTCGCCGACCTGCCATTCGGCGACACCATCACCCACCGCGCTGACTGTCCCGGCGGCCTCGCCACCGGGCGTGAACGGCAGCGCCGGGCGTACCTGGTACCTGCCCGCAATGGCAAGCGTGTCCGGGAAATTCAGCCCCGCGGCAACGATGTCAACGACGACCTCGCCTTTGCCCGGCTGCGGATCGTCGACCGTGTCAATCCGCAGCCGGTCGGCCGGCCCGAGCTCGTGACACCTCAGCGCGCGCACGGCAACGGCCCGTCAGTCAGCGGTGCCGGAATGGCCATTGGCCTATCTGCGCGCCGCGCCGGCCGCGCCTACTCGAACGCGAAGCGGAACTCGACGCCCTGCGTCCGCGGCGGACCGTACTGGCTCACTTCCTCGCCGAAGAACGGGATGATGTTCGTGCGATACAGCTCGTCCGTGATGTTCTTGCCGAACACCGACACGGACCACGGCCGACCTTCCGGTGCGAACGTGATGCGCGCATCGAGCAGGCCGTAGGAATCCTCGAAATTTTCATTTGCCGGCTGCCAGGGTAGCTCGTCCTGCCAGGCGTAATTCACGTAGAAGTTCCACGCCTCCCCGTACTGGCCGGCGCCCGCCGTAAAGTCGAACCCGACGTTGTATTGGGTCTCCGGCGTCCGCTGCAGCGCCTTGCCGGAGCTGTCGACGCCGCTAAGCTCGGCAAACTCGACGTACTCGGTATCGAGGAACGACCCGCCGAGGTTCAGCGTCAGCTGATCGGTCGCGGCAAAATTGAATTCGATTTCGAGACCCTGGATCTCGGCGTCTGCGGCGTTCTCGGTCAGGTTGCACAGGCAGTCCGCGTTGGTCTGCTCGACCTGCAGGTCGGTGTAGTCCATGAAAAATGCCGCCGCGTTGAGCCGCGCGCGGCCGCCAGCGAAATCGCTTTTGATGCCGAGCTCGTAGTTCGTGACCTCCTCGGGCGCGGTCGGGAACCGGGCGGCGAACGCCGAGTTCGGCGTGTCCTGGAAGTAGCCCCCCTTGAAGCCGGTCGATACCGTCAGGTAGGCAAACAGGTTCTCGTTCGGCGTGTACTCGAGCGTTGCCTGCGGCGTCGCCTTCGTCCAGGTTTCGCCGTAGCCGGTGTCGTATTCCTCAGCCAGCGGCGTGAGCGGGACCGTGTCGTCCGGGTTGAAGCGGTCGCCGGTCGCGACGGCCGTGCCGCGCACGTTGCCCTCCTTCTCGTCGCTGCTCCAGCGCAGGCCCACGCTGAATTTCCACGCGTCGGTGAAGCGGTAGCCGATCTGGCCGAACACGGCGAAGTTCGTATTATCGCCCTCGTTGAGCCAGTGGCTTTCGCCGGTAAGCACGGTCAATACGCCGCTGTTGTTCTCGCCGACGAAACGGTCGAACTTGTCGATCCGGTCGTTCTTGAAATAAACGCCGGCGATCCAGTCGACGTTGCCGTCGCCGGTCGACGTCAGGCGAAACTCCTGGCTGAACGCACGGATGTCGGCGTCTTCCCTGACAGGCTCGGAGAAGAAAAACGTAGCCGCCACCGGACTGAAAGCGAGGAAGTCGTCGAACGTCACGCCGAACGTGTCGGGATCATCGAAGACGTCCGGTCCGCCGCCGGTCTGATCGTAGAGGTTGTTCGTGTTCGCATCGCGGTAGCCGGTGATCGAGCTGAACACGAAGCGGGCGAAGTCCTTTTCGATGCTCAGCGCAATGCCTGCGGATTCCCGGGTCAGGAACTGGTTCAGCGGCGCGGAATCCCCGGCATACAGCGTTTCCTCGGGCACGCTGACGCGCGGGTCCGTGAGTCCCAGGAATCTGCGCATCTCGCTCCACGGCCGCAGGCCGCAGGTAGGACAACGTGTCGGGTCGAGCCCGTCATTGACCGCCACGACGTTGATGCCGTTCGTCTCGTCCTTGTTGTAGTCGACGACCAGCCGCGCCCGCCAGCCGTCACTGTCGGGCCGGTTCATGATCTGCGCACGCAGCGCAATCGATTCGAGGTCCTCGAGCTCGCGGTCGTGCAGCACGTCGTGCGCATAGCCGTCGTGCGAACGGCTCTGGAACGCGAGCCGCCCGGCCCAGCGGTCGTTCAGCGGCCCCGTCATGTGACCGGAAAACACCTGCGAGTCGTAGTTGCCGAACGACATCGCGATTTCGCCGGCGTTCTCGAATTCCGGCCGCGCCGTGATGATGCTGAGCGCGCCGCCGACGACGCTCTTGCCGAGCAGCACACCCTGCGGGCCGCGAATGACCTCGATACGCTCGATGTCGAAATAATCCGTGTTCATGCCGCCGGTGCGGCCGATGTAGATTTCGTCGACGAACGTGCCGACGGCCGCTTCGCCGGCCGGCGAGTCGAGGCGCGTGTTCGTAATGCCGCGGATGTTGATTTCCTGATCGAGCGGCGAATTGCCGGCGGTAAAGGAAATCGTGGCGGCCGTCGCGGCAAGATCGCCGACCGTGTATATCCGGTTTCGTTTCAGGCTTTCGCTGCTGAAGGCGCTGATCGCGACGGAGGTCGTCTGCAGTCCGGCTTCGCGTTTCTGTGCGGTGACGACGATTTCCTCGAGTACCTGTGCGTGCGCGCTTGTTGCGCCGACGATCGCCGCTGCAACGATGATGCCCAGGCAAATTCGGCGCGTGTTCGTATATCGAAAGGCGTTCATCTGCGGGTCCCCCTGTTGTCGATATTTTATTGGACGGACTGGTCAGCTTTGCCGATCACAGTCGGCTTGCATAACAAGACTATCATACTCGCGGCAGACCACAAGATCCCGGCTGCTCCGAATCAGCTGGCGGCCGCGGCGCGCAGCGGCTGCGTGTGCGCGGTATCGAGGTACTCGTCCAGCGCCACGATCCGGCCGTTATCGATTTTGACGATCGCGCAGGCCGGCATCGCGAATTCCGCGCCCGACGGCAAACGGCCGCGCCGCACGTGCTGCTGGTAAAAGCCGTCCGGAATCGGCTCGCGGCGCACGATGTCGTAACGAATGTCCCGCAGCCTGCCGTGGATCCACGTGAGCGTCTTGATATTGTCCTCGACCGACTGGACCGCCTGGTCGAAGTTGTGCCAGATACGGGCATCCGGCGCATAGATATCGCGTACGGCTTCGACGTCACAGTCGGTTATCGCGCGCATGTACCGTTCCGCGAGCGCGAGATGCTCCTCGGCGTCGTTCATCCGCTTGCTGCCTGATCCTGTTTCGGGTTGTTCATCTCGAAATAGTCGCGCCATTTGCAGATCTTGTCGCCGCGAAATTCCATAACGCCCGCAAACGGGTGGGCGACGCGTTCGCCGGTGCGCAGATCCGTGTATTCCTCGTAGCCCTCCACGAACAGGCAGTCGTCCGTCTCCGCATGACGATGAATCTGCAAATCGACGTCGGCACAGATTTCGTTGTACTTGTTCAGGAACTTTTCGACCCATTCCTTGCCGAGCAGGGGCCGCGTCGTGACGTGATAATGGTATTCGATGTCGTCCGTCAGGAAATCGAGGAATTTTTGCTTTTCCCCCGCCGTGCTTGCCTCGAGCATGCTCTTGTAAATCGTCAGTTTGTCCGCCACCTCGTGCTCCTCATCGGTTGTTCTGTGTGTTCAAAATCCCAGTTGCCTCGCGGCCAGGTCGTTCAGCACTTCCTCGGTGCCGCCGCCGAGCGCGAAAATCCGCGCTTCGCGATGAATACGCTGCGCGCGCGGCGTGCCGCGGTAGGCCTCGCCGCCGAGAATTTGCATCGCGTCCCGGGCACAGTGCTCAAGCGTAGTCGTGGCCTGGATCTTCAGCATCGACAGGTCCGCGATCGGGTTGTGGCCCTGTTCGAATCGCCATACGCACTGGTCCAGGTACGCGTACCCGGTGCGTATGGCGCGAATCATCGCAATGAGCTTGTGGCGAATGCTCTGATGATCGACGAGACGCTTGCCGAATGCGTGGCGCTCCCGGGCCCAGGCGATCGCATCCGCGGTCGCGACGCGCGCCATCGCCAGGGTCGCCGCGACGCCGCTGAAGCGCTCGATGTTGAACTGGCGAGCGAGACTGCGAAACGCCTTGTTTTCCTCGCCGATCAGGCGGTCTTTTGGAACGGCAACATCATCGAACTGAATCGTGGCGTTGCTGGCACTGTACCAGCGGAGCCCGTCGACCGGCTGCATGTGTATCCCGTCGCTATCGGCATCGATCAGGAGCAGTGACAGCCCGTCGAGCCCGGCGCCCCCGGTGCGAACGACGGTGAGCAGGAAATCGGCGCGCAGCGCGCCGGATATCAGCGTCTTTGCGCCCGTTACGCGGTAGATACCCTCGCGACGCTCCGCGCGGGTCGCGAGCTGCGCCACGTCGGAACCGCCGCCCGGTTCCGTCACGGCGAACGCCATGCGCTTCCGGCCTGCCAGTACCGGGCGTACAACCGTTTGCTTGAGTCCGACCGCACCGTCGTGAACGACCGGGGGCAGCGCAATCCAGTGCGTTGCGATATCGGCAAACACGACGCCCGAGCCGAGGCGATGAAATTCCTCCGCAAACAGTATTCGGTGATACAGATCGGGTTCCGTGTCCCAGCCGCCGAGTTCGGCGGGAAAGCCGAATCCCAGCAGGCCTGCATCGGCGGCCAGAACGTACAGCTCGTCGGGAAAACTTCCCGTCGCGGTCCACTCGTCGATCGACGGCGCGATGTGCGCATCGACAAAGCGGCGCAGGCGACGTTGCCATTCCTGGTGTAGCGGGCCGAGCCCGGGGCACGGCGGGCGCAGCGCATCGAAGTCGAGTTCGGGGATATCCGTGCGCGTTGTGGCCACATCCGACTCGCTTGCTTAGTTAGACTAAGTCATAATAGCACAATAAAATCATAAGGCCGGCAGCGCCTGCGATAGCGGGCGCCCGGCAGACGCGTTCGACACGCAGCAGGTCCGATCGTTGTTCACGGAATTTTTGTACCTCGCGCTACTCAACTCAGCGGTCATCCTCGGCCTGTTTTTCTGCGTCTGGGTATTGAGCGTCCTGATCCGGGACTCGAGCATCGCGGATATTTTCTGGGGCCTCGGCTTCGTCGTGGTCGTTTGGTTTACCTGGGCGGTTTCGGAGGGCGTCGAGTCGCGACGCCAGCTCGTGGCCGTTCTGGCGACGCTGTGGGGCCTCAGGCTCGGCGCTTACATCGGCTGGCGTAATCGGGGCGGTGAAGATCCCCGCTACGCGCGGTTTCGCGAGCACGTCGAATCGCAGGGACGCAATTACGCGATTCACAGCCTGATACACGTGTATTTGCTGCAGGGCGTGTTCATGTGTCTCGTGTCGCTGGTGCTGATCTTCGCGATGGCGATGGACACACCGGCTGAGCTCGGCTGGCTCGCGTGGACGGGCACCGCACTGTGGGGCGTCGGCATGTTTTTCGAGGTCGTCGGCGATGCACAGCTCGCGCGATTCAAGGCCGATCCCGCGAATGCGGGCAACGTCATGGACCAGGGACTCTGGCGCTATACGCGGCATCCGAATTATTTTGGCGAAGCCTGCATCTGGGTTGGATTTTTCCTGATTGCGGTCGAGCACCCGCTCGGGCTGATCACGATCGTCAGTCCGCTCACGATAATCTATGCGCTAATCGGCCCGACGGGAATGGGTCTTCTGGAACGGCGCATGAGCAAGAAACGCCCGGATTTCGAGGACTACAAGCGGCGGACGAGCGGATTTTTCCCGCTGCCGCCGAAGAACAGCTGATCGTTCGGAGTGAGAGACGACGACGGAGAGGAGAATGACAGGCGAATTACCGGGACAATTGCAGCGCATGCTGGACCACGGTGAGATACGGGACGTGCTGGCCCGCTATGTCCGCGGCATCGATCGCGCCGATGCGGAGCTTTTGCGCTCCTGCTACCACGCGGACGCGATCGAGGAGCACGCAGGCAACTACGAGGGCAATGCCCACGACTACATCACCGAAGCGATACCGCGGGTCCATACGTTTGGGCCGATGCAGCACCTGCTCGGCACCAGCCACATCGACAGCGACGGCAATGTCGCGTATGTCGAGACGAACGTGTGGACGTTCGTACGCTTTCGGGACGGCAGTCAGGACGTCGATACGTTCACCGGAGGCCGACTCGTCGACCGCTTCGAGAAACGCGCCGGCGAGTGGAAAATTGCGCATCGGCGCACGGTCCTGGACTGGAATCGCGACACGCCGAGCGCAGAGGGCTGGTGCCTCGGCCTGTTCGACTTTTCGAATGAGGGGGCGCGGCGCGGGCTGAAGGGCAGGGGCGACCCGTCCTACGAACGCTTCTGACGCAGGCCGCATAAGGACCATGTGCAACGCGCCGTTTCGCGAGGTCCGGTTTCCGTCGGCGGCCATGACGGTGAAGGAACGCGCCGACGGTACGCTGATCGTCGAACCGGTTGAAAGGCTCGCGCCGTATGAGCCGAACCTGCTGCTCGAGCTGGAGCGCCAGGCGTCGCAGCAGCCTGACAAGCCGTATCTGAAGGAGCGCCGCGGCGGCAATGGCGACTGGATTGCGCACACCTACGGCGCAACGCTGCGCGACGCAAGAGCGGTCGCACAGTGGCTGATCAATCGCGACGTAGCGCAAGACCGGTCGGTTCTGATGCTGTCCGGAAACTCCATCCTGCACGCCGTGTTCAAATACGGCGCAATGGCGGCCGGTATTCCGATCTGTCCGGTCAGCGTCAACTACGCGCTTTTGGGCGGCGACTACGGGCGCCTGCGCCACGTTGTCAATCTGGTTCGGCCGGCCGTCGTATTTGCCGAGCAAACCGAACACTTCAGGGCTGCGCTCGAATCCGTCGACTACGGCGATGCGGTCGTCGTTACCGACGATCCCGGGCTTTTGACTCGGCCCGCCGTCGCTTTGGCCGACGTTCTGGCAACCGGAAGCGGTGCTGACGTGGACCGGCGTATGCGTAACCTCGATCCCGATGCGCCGGCCGCGTACATGCTGACCTCGGGTTCGACCAGCCTGCCGAAGGCCGTGATCCAGACGCAGCGCATGATCGCGGCGAATCTGGCGCAGGGCCGGCAGGTGCTGGGCGAGGCGGCCGGCTGGAAGGACGTCATGCTGGACTGGCTGCCGTGGAACCACGTCTCCGGCGCGTTTACGCAGATGGGCGTCATGACGAGCGGCGGCACGCTTCATATCGACGCGGGCCGGCCGCTGCCGGGCCAGTTCGAGACGACGATCCGCAACTTGAAGGAAATTCCCGTCAGCTTTTTTACGAACGTTCCGGCCGGCTACGCCATGCTCGTCGATGCGCTGGAACGCGATGCCGATCTCAGGCGCACGTTTTTCAGCAAACTCCGACTCGCCCTGTACGGGGGTGCGGGGTTGCCGCAGGCGCTGTACGACCGTTTCCAGGCGCTAGCAGTCGAGACGATAGGCAAACGCGTTTTTTTCACCACGGGCTACGGCGCGACCGAAACGACATCCGGCTGCATGGCGATCTATTTCGATTCCGAAGAGGTCGGCATCGGGCTGCCCATGCCTGGCCTTTCGATCAAGCTCGTGCCGGTCGACGACCGCTACGAAATCCGCATGCGGGGACCAATGGTGACGCCCGGGTATCTCAGGGATCCCGACAAGACCGCGCAATTGTTCGATGCCGACGGCTACCTGCGGATCGGCGATGCCGCGACGTTCATTGAGCCTGCGAACATCGAGCGGGGCCTGCGATTTGCCGGGCGCCTCGCCGAAGAATTCAAGCTGGCGAACGGTACCTGGGTGTCCGCCGGCAACCTGCGCGCAGCGGTCGTGCAGGCGTGCTCGCCACTGGTATCCGACGTGCTGATCTGCGGCCTCGACCGTGACTACGTCGCGGTCCTTGCCTGGCCAAACCGGTCGGGCATCGAACAGCTGACGGAAAGCAGTGCACCCGCACATGCGGCCGACCTGGCCGCCGATGCTCGAGTTCGAGACGCAATCCTCGGCGCTTTGCGGGCGTACAATGAGGGCAATCCC
>JBFHXQ010000119.1:0-8685 GCA_041598895.1 Woeseiaceae bacterium
CCTGGGAAGATGCCTGTCTGGACTTCTACAAGACGGATAGGTCAGTAAGAACGGCCAGCTCGGAGCAGGTTCGACAACCGATTTACACGAAGTCGGTGCACTTCTGGCGCAATCACGAGAAACATCTCGGCGAGCTGATCGAAGTACTCGATCCTGTATTGCCGCGTTACGCGCAGTACGAGTCGATCAACCAGGTTTGAACACCTAATCTTCCTCGAACGGCCAGACTTCGAGACCATGGATCGCATTCCGAACGTCCATGGTCAGGTTGATGCTCTTTATCGTCTTCATCGACTCGAAATCGTGCAACGTTATCGTCGACGGTGACGAGCCGGCTGCGACGACTCCGTCGCCCAGATCACAGAGCCCGCGTCCGAACGCCTGACGGGCCGTTCGCGAGTCATCGAAATCCGTATGCGTCAGCAGTGCCGGATCGTATTGCGGCACTCTGAATACGCGCTTTTTGTCCTTTGAGATGAAGACGACGGTGTCGTTATCCGTATCGTTGAAAAGCACGCCGTCGCGCCAGGGCTGCGCGTTGTGGCATCCGGCAGGCAGCGCAACCAGCCGTTCAATACTCTTGCCGGAATAGCGCAGCAGGCCCTCCATCTTCAGGCCGCTGACAAACAGGCCGGACGGTGTGCAATAGACACTATTGATGTGCAGCTCGTTTCTCGGCGTCGGACCGTCGACGGCGCCCGGGAGGAATGGCGTTCCGGCGAAACCGTCCGAGACCTTGCCGATCCTGAGGCCCCAGGAGAAGCGGAGTTCGTCAAGGTCGAAACCCAGCACCGAATCGTAGCCTGTCGACGTCAGATACAGGCGACGCTTGTAGCGAAAGATCTCGTGACAGTGTTTCAGATGCGGCGAGCGGTAGGACGCAAGATTCTTGAAGTGCCGGTCGTATACAAACAGCTCGTCGCTCGCTGCGATGTATACCTTGTCCCCATCGAAAGCGATGCCCCGTAGGCCGCGATCCCAGCCGCGTCCCTGCCAGTCGATGTCGGCCGTGTTCCAGTCGATGGGATTTGCAACCCGATTGCGCTCCAGATCGACCAGATAAACCCCACCGTGACTTTCACCTTGCCGGGAACCCCGGACGACCGAAGTTGCTATCAAAATCATTGGCTTAGGAAAAGAATGATTTGCTTGGATTGGTGCTTATGTTTGAGTTACGATGGCGATGGGGAATAAAAAAATAATCCAGTTTCCACTTGGTATTAAAAAACGCGTCGCGGTAAGGGGGGAGTCATTGTATGTCGTCGCATTCGTCACATCAGCAGTTCCCGAAAAAATCCATCGCCGTCGCAGTCTCAGCGGCTTGTGCCGGTACCGCTCCGGCCAGCGCACAGGACGTTGCCCTCGAAGAAGTCATCGTAACGGCAACCAAGCGCGAAGTCAGTATCAATGACGTTCCGATGTCGATCACGGCGTTTACGGATTCTGACATCGTAAGACAGGGCTTCCAGCAGCTCGAAGACTACGCTGTCAAGATCCCCGCGCTTTCGTTCGGAACACGCCACCCGGGCGGATCGAACGTCATCATGCGTGGTTGTTCTGTGTCGGGAATCGCATTCTCGGATAATCCGACTACCGCTATCTATCTCGACGAACAGCCTATTACGTCAGCGGGTTTCAACCCGGATCCGCGTCTGGTCGATATTGCTCGGGTCGAAGCGCTTAGCGGCCCGCAGGGGACGCTGTTCGGCGATGCCTCTCAGTGTGGCACGCTGCGGATCATCACGAACAAGCCGAACCTGACGGAATTTTCCGGCTGGGTTGACGTCGGCGCCAACACGATCACCGACGGCGACACCGGCTACGATGCCAGCATCATGCTCAACTTCCCGCTCGTCGAAGGCACATCGGCTATACGCTTGGTTGGTTTTTCGGCCGAAGAGGCAGGCTATATCGACAACGTGCTGGGCACGGCACCGGTTGGACCGGCGTACCCGCCGGGTCAGGTCGGCACCTTCGATAACGCCGAGTTTGTTCGCGACGACGTCAACTCGGCGACCGTCACTGGCGGTCGCGCCATGCTGCGCTGGCTGCCGACGGAGGACTGGACCGTCGATCTCGGCGCGATATACCAGAAGCGCGAGGAAGACGGTTTCGGCGACACGGACCTGCCGGAGAATTTTCTTGCTGCCGAGACGCTCGGCAAGTGGGAACAAATACGGTATGAGCGCGAGGAATTCAGCGACGAGTGGTACCAGTTCGCGCTGACGCTCGAAGGTCGGATTGCCGGCGCCGAGGTTGTGCTTGCAACCTCCTACATGGATCGCGAAACGGACTTCAAGGCCGACGCCACGACGTATCTTGCCGGCTGGCAGGAGCGTTACGCGCCGAAGTGGACGGATCCGGCGTATACGAACGACTGCCTGAACGGCAATATTCCGCCGAATTCCGATGGCATCGCCTGTTTCATGATTTACGACTACTGGCCAAGCCAGAACCCGCGAGCGCAGGTGCTGAATCCCGATAGAGACGAACGCACCAGCGTCGAATTACGAGTCGCGACGCCAAGTGATTCGGATAGCCGCTGGTCGGGCATCATCGGCGCGTTTTACAACAAGTCGGAGAATGAATCGCACTTCGTATCGAACGTCGAAAACCTGGTCGACAGCGGCTATGTCGGCTACACCTACTACAACGGCGTTACCTATTATTTCGGCGGCGCACATTTCTACCTGAACTACATCGCGTTCTACTACAACTGTGGTACCGGGCCGGACTATGCCAACGATTGCACGAACCCGGTGGCGCCCTCGAACAACTGGTGGACCGGTGTCTACGACAGCACGCTGACGCAGTACGCGCTGTTCGGCGAACTCAACTTCGAAATCAGCGAAAACTTCCAGATTCTGCTGGGCGGTCGCTGGTATGACACGGAAATCGATCGCTTGTTGCAGCAGGGTACGCTCGCCGGCGGCCATCTGGACTATCGGGCACTGGCGCCGAAGCTCAATTGTCTGCCCGCGGACCCGAACGGCTTCAAAGACGGCGATTTGTGCTACCAGAACACGAGATCGAAGGCGTCCGAGACCGGTTTTGTTCCAAAGGTTACTCTGACCTGGGACGTCAACGACGACGTGCTCGCCTACGGCACGTATTCCGAAGGTTTCCGCCGCGGCGGCGCCAACGCCGCAAAGCCGCGGTCGATATTCGGGCGGCCGCCATTCAACGAATTCCAGTCGGACCTCGTTCAGAACTTCGAGGCGGGTATCAAATCCACGCTTGCGGATGGTCGCGTGCAGCTCAATGTCACCGCCTACCACATGGTCTGGGACGACATACAGATCGAGGCGGAGGACCCGACGCCGAACCTGTTCACGCTCGGCATCCTGAATTTTCCGGAAGCCACGATCGACGGATTGGAAGCGTTCCTGAGCTGGAAGCCCGATGCGACATGGAATATTACGGTTAATCTCGGCATCAACAATGCCGAGCTGTCGAAGTCTGGGACGCTCGAAGTCGAAGGTGCGCCAATTGACCGCTCGGCTGAAAAAGGCACCCGACTGCCGCTCGTTCCCGACTGGAAGGGCAGCATTGCCATCGACAAGTACTTCGATCGGCAGATGTTCGGCGCGCAGCCGAATGTCGGCTTCAGTGTCACGCACACGGGTGAGTCGGTAAATTCCCTGTCCGGCATTCAGTCGGTCGAATTCAACCAGCCGCTGAGGACTCAGTCGGCCTACACGCTGGCCAATCTGCGATTCGGACTGGATGCGGAGCAATGGTCGGCGCAGCTGTACGTCAACAACCTCTTCAACGAGTACGCCGAAGAGTTCTACAACGATCGCTGGGCGCAGACTCGCCTGAGTGTGAACCGGCCGCGGCGCATCGGAGTGAGCTTCCGCTACAAGTTCTGACGGGTCGAAGCGATTGAATATCGAGGAGCGCCTTCGGGAACTGGGCGAGGTCGACACGGCGGCGCTCACTGAAGCCATTCTGGGTCTCGACGAGCGCGCCTGGTATGAAGAGGAGTACCGCCAGGAAGCGTTCGACGTACATCGCGAAACCGAGTCCGTCGTACTCGTATTCGTCGATCTCGACGACTGGCCGAATCTCGAAGTCCTGAAGGAACCGGGCTGGGACAGGCTGGCGGACGTCGCGATGCCTGTGATGCACGATATCATCGATCGGTTCTATCCGAAGGGTGGGGCGATCATCCGCGCAATGGCCGCGAAGCTGCTGGCAGGCGGCAAGATCACGCCGCACACGGACTCGCACCCGTCATTTCACATCGGCCATCGGATACACGTGCCGATCACGACCAACAACCGCGTCCGCTTCATGATCGACGGCCGGCCGCACCGGTTCGAGCTGGGAAAGGCCTACGAGATCAACAACCAGCTGACCCACGGCGTAATGAACAAGGGCTCGGAAGATCGCATCACGTTCATTTTCGACTACGCGCCGCCCGCGGAACTCGAGAAGCTGGCGCAGCGCCAGGCGCGCCGTCGCGTTGCGAGGTCCCGCTGATCGTAGACGCGGCTCAGGCGTGGGCTGCGGACATCGAGTCGAGTTCCGAGGTGCGTTCGAGCTCCCACTCGGCGAGGTTCAGTTCGATGGCCCAGAAGCCGAATATCCACAGAAACGCGTCCCACGACCAGACGTAATACCCGGCAAAGAGCCACACGAGGCAGTCTCCGATAAGACCTGCATACAGCAGCGACTTCGTCGTCTGAATCGTGGTCAACAGCCGGCCGCCAAAGCGGTCGGCGGACTGCAGGCGCACTTCGGCCTCGATCAGCAGTACGACGAAGATCCACAGAAATGCATTGATGACGTCGAACCATCCAATAAACTGGATGTGCGGCAACGCGGATACCGGAACCAGGGCGACCTCGCCGTCCAGCTGAACGAAACTCGTGTCATTCGTCAAAGAGGAACAATTGTCGGCCGTAATCTCGATCCACGTGGTGGCGTCGAGCTGCATGGACATGCCCTGGCCCACAACGTCGCACGCGTCAGTCACTTCCGTGGCCGGGCTATAGTGATAATTGTTGATCGTTTCGACCGTATAGCCCCATGCAGCGTAGGCAATCATGAGGTAACAGACGATTCGCAGCAGGTGAATCGATCGCAGCAGCCAGGTGCGCCAGTAGCGGTCCGGCAAAGCATAGGTTTCGAGTTCGAAGAAAAAGACCAGCAGCAGCCAGGCGATGACGTCGATCGACGTCGAGACCTGGGTAAGGATATCAGTCAGCGACGCGTCGTCGGGCAGCGCCGATATCCACGACACGTAATCGATATGAAAGTAGTAGCCCGCGTTTATCACCAGCGCCGAGTACACAAACCATTTGATGACCTGCTTGGCGCGCGGATGGCCCAGCAGGGGGTACAGGAGTCGCTTTATAGAGAGCAGCGGCCCGTGCGTTCTGCGAACTGCCGCGCCGACGTTCATGCGCCTGTCTGTTTTCCGGGCATCACGCGTAATGGTCCGGGAACACGTTGCGGAGGTAGCTCATTATTGCATCTTTGGCAGCCTTTCTGTCCCAGCTCTGTGGGTTGATCAGGCAGCTCAGCCACATACCGTAAGTCATCGACGTCAATGCCTCGGTAGCGGCTTCCGCGGTCACGTTCTCGTAGCCGCCTTCCTCTATCACGTCTGCACAAAGGCGCTTCATGTCATTGTCGTAGTCCTGATCGACTTCGCCGCTGATCTTGCGATACGCGGGCCGCGCTTTGCTCTCGCCCCAGAACGCGAACCAGACGGCCAGCTTGTTGCGATCGCAGACGGACGGTTTCAGGTCCAGTTCCAGCACGGCCTGCAGTCTTGCCGCCGGTGTCGGCTCGGCCCGCGAAAGCGCCCTCTGAAACTGGATTCGATAATCGTCGGCGACATGACGCAGCGTTTCATTGAGCAGATTTTCCTTGCTGTCGAAGTGCAGGTTGACGATGCCCTGAGACAGGCCGGCCTGACTGGCTACGTCGCTCAACGTCATGCTCGACAATCCTTTTCGAGCGATGCACTTCACGGTCGCGGCAATCAGCTGTTCGCGGCGCGCGAGCCGCGCACGGGCTCTGCGATCTTCCTTTTCTGCAACCTCACCCATATTTGACCGAATGCGGCAAACCCACTGTTTTCAATACCCGGAGGCACTGAGCATGCCATATTCTGAATGAATAATCATTCATTTTTCTGGACGCGACCCGGGCGATCGTGCGATCCTTGGCACACTGACAAGACGTGTGACACAGCATGCATACCTACGACGCAATCGTTGTCGGTGCCGGCCATAACGGCCTGACGACAGCGGCCTTTCTTGCAAAGGCGGGTCTCGATGTCGTTTGCGTCGAAAAAAACGATTACATCGGCGGCGCCGCCGTGAGCCGCGAACTGTACGAGAACTGGATTTACTCGAACTGCTCGTACGTATGCAGCCTGCTTCGGCCGGAAATTTATCGCGCCCTCGAACTGCACAGGCACGGTCTCCAGGTGACGCCGTACGGCGGCTCCGTGCAGTTCATGCAGAACGGCGACTACTTCGGTTCGTATCAGGATCCCGAAGTGGCGCATCGCGAGATGGCGCGGCATTCCAAGCACGACGCGGACGCCTATGAACGGTATTCCTCCGACACGATGCGCCAGTGTCGATTCATACGCGACTTTCTGCTGCGGACGCCACCGGACCCGACGTCGTTCAGGCCGGCCGACATTCGTGGCCTGATATCAATTGGCAAGAAGTTCCTCGAGATGGGGGAAGATCGGATGTACGAGAGCATCCGCTTCTGGACTATGAGCGTTGCCGAGTATCTGGACGAGTATTTCGAGTCCGACATCATCAAGACCGCGCTATCCGGCAGCGGCATTATCGGCACCGCACTGGGCGTTCATTCACCGGGGACTGCGTACGTCCTGCTGCATCACTATATGGGCGAAGTCGACGGCAACGTCGGCACCTGGGGCTACGCGCGCGGCGGCATGGGTGCCGTGTCCAAATCGATCGCGGGTGCATTCCAGGCGTACGGCGGCAAGCTGCGCACCGAAGCGGGCGTCGACAAGATCATCGTAAAGAACGGCAAGGCGAGCGGCGTGGGTTTAGAGAGCGGTGAAGAGATACGCGGCCGAATTGTCGTGTCGGCTATGGACGTCAAGCGGACGTTTCTGAACTGTATGGATCGTTCGGACGTACCCGGCCGGTTTTACGACAGGGTCGAGAACTTCAAGATCCGCGGCTCGTCCGGAAAGCTGAACATCGCGCTTGACGGACTGCCCGAGTTTCCCGCGTTGCCGAAAAACAGCTCGCTGTATCACAGCGACATGCATTTTATCGACTCGATGGAACGCATGGAGCGCGCTTACGATGACTGGAAGGCCGGCACCTGGTCGAAGGATCCGTATATCGACATGCTGATACCGACCCTGATCGATCCGACCATGGCGCCGCCCGGCAAGCACTTCATGAGCTGCTTCATCCAGTACTGCCCGCACCAGATCGAAGGCCGTCGCTGGACCGATCCGGAGCGCGAGGCGTTTGCGCAAACCGTAATCGATCAGATCGCCAATTACAGCCCGAATTTCAAAGATTTGATCCTGCACTACGAGGTCCGAACGCCGCAGGACATCGAAGAACAGATCGGCATCACGGAAGGCAACATCTTTCACGGCGAACTGACGATGGACCAGCTGCTGTTCAATCGGCCGATACCGGGATTCGCGCAGTACCGGGCGCCTGTCTCCAACCTGTATATGTGCGGATCGAGCACTCATCCGGGCGGCGGCGTCATGGCCGCACCGGGAGCGAACGCAGCCCGGGAGATTCTTGCGGACCTGGGACACAGGAGTACCGTTCCGGAGAACTTCGGCGATGACTGATCGATACGACGCAATCGTGGTGGGCGGCGGCCACAACGGCCTGGTCTGTGCATCGCTGCTCGCGCGCCGTGGCAAGGCCGTGCTCCTCCTGGAAGCGAAAGAGCAGATCGGGGGTGCGGCAGTGACCCGCGAATTCGCAGACGGTTACGAAGTCAGCGCGTGTGCGCACCTGCTGTACCAGCTGCAGCCGGTCGTGCAGAAGGAGCTCAAACTGCGGCCGAAACTGACGGCCGACGACCTGGCGACCATTGCGCTCGACGAGAACGGTGAGCATCTGCGCCTCAAGGGGAACGAGGTGAAGGGTGCGGGCAATCAGGATGGCGATAGTTTTCGCCGGTTCTTCAGGCGCATGACGCGGTTCGCGGACCTGCTGAACACCTATCTCAACAAGACACCGCCGCGTCTCGGTACAAAGTCCGTCAACGACGTCGCTACGCTGGCCCGGCTCGGCTTCGACATACGCCGCCTCGGCAAGAAGGAGATGAGAGAGTTCCTGCGGCTGATCGGTATGAATATTCATGACGAGGTCACGGAGCGTTTCGACAGCCCGCTGCTCAAGGGAGCCATCAGCCTGGATGCCGTGCTCGGCACCCACCTCGGTCCGCGTTCGCCGAATACCATCATGACCTACCTCTACCGGCTTGCCGCCAATCACGGCCGGCTGGCGGCGCCGATCGGCGGCATGGGTGCCGTCACGGACGAGCTCGCGCGTGCGGCGCGTGCCGCCGGTGTGACGATACGCACGGGTGAGGCGGTCCGGCGCATCGTAATCGACAACGGCCGCGTCGCGGGCGTCGAGACCGCAACCGGTGAGCGCTTCGAGAGCAGGATTGTGGTGTCGAACGCGGACCCGAAGCGAA
>JBFHXQ010000120.1:0-8671 GCA_041598895.1 Woeseiaceae bacterium
ACGTACTGGGGCGGCCAGTAGGCGCCGGCGATTGCGTATTTGTCCTCGAAGCCCTTGTACTTCGACGTTTCCACAGAGCGCGCTTCGAGACCGACCTTGATCTCGGCCACGATTGCCGGAGGATCCATCCAGAGATCGATCATGTCCACTTTCGCGTCCCGGCCGATCGTCAATACGTAACGGCCAGACGCGGACACGCGGGATATGTGCACGGCGTAACCCGTCTTGAGGATATTGACGATCTCCTTCGTGTCACCGTCGATGATCGCCACCTGCCCGGAATCGCGCAGCGTGACCGAGAAGAAGTTCTCGATATTCCGTTCATGCTGAGGCCGCTCGGGCCGATCCTCCGGCGCGACCATAAGCTTCCACGATGCTTTCATATCTTGAAGCCCGTATTCCGGGGGCGCAGGCGGCTCCTGCTGCAGAAAACGCGCCATGACGTCGATCTGCTCGGGCGTCATTTCGCCGGAGGTGCCCCAGTTCGGCATACCTGCCGGCGAACCGTAGGTGATCAACGCCTTCAGATAATCGACGCCCTTCTCGCGGGTCAGATCGGGCGTCAGCGGTTTGCCGGTCGCACCTTTGCGCAGCACGCCATGGCAGCCCGCGCAGCGTTCAAAATAGAGCTGCGTGGCGGTTGCAAACTCCGCCTCGGTAAGCTGCGGACCCTCGGCGCTTATGATCTGCCGGGTCGCTTCGCCCGGGATCGCCGAAGGGGCGCCCCGGTACCGCAATTCGCCCTCCGCGGTACCCGGGTGCCGCTGGCCGGCGGCCCGGTCCTCCTGGCCGGTTTCGATGCGCAGCGCTTTCACTTCGTCCGCGCTCACCGCTGCAAGATCGTTGCCCCAGGACTTGAACACGTAGGTCAGCGCGGCCGCCAGCTCCTCGTCGGACAGATACCCCATGCTCGGCATTACGCCGTTGTACTCGATGCCGTTGACCGTGATCGGCCCGGACAGGCCGAAGATGGCGACGCTGAGCACCTCCTTGCGGTCGCGCTCGAGGTAGTCCGAGTCGGCAAGCGGCGGAAACGCGCCTGCGAGGCCCTTGCCGTTCGGCTGGTGGCACGCCGCGCAGTTTGCGTTGTACACCTTCTCGCCCTGCGCCATCAGATCTCCGACGGCGGCGCTCGCCACTTCCGCCGTGTGCACTCTCGCGTCTGCGGTCGTGCCCCGGTCTGGCGATGCAGGCGGCGTGCTTTCCGAACAGGCAGCGAGACCGATGCTCGCGACGGCTGCCAGCCGCAACAAGGTCTTCAGGAGCATAGGAAGTTCTCCCCGAGAATATGGATACCGACGGCCAAGCGGCGGCATAAGCGGCCATGCCGCCGCAGGCGGAAGCGCAGTCGGAGACGCCGAGAGTCGGACCTCCGGTCCGACGGGCCCGGACGTTGCTCGCTATCCACGCCCAACGCGCCCTTGCCGCAGGACAACCTTGCCAGAGGTCCGCTAATTTTCCATAGGTACCATTGCGTACTCGGGTAGCTCTCCCGCGATGCGCGCACCCCGCTACCCTGCACTCGCTGCGAAGTCCCTGGCGAATTCCGGATGTTTCGGCAATGATCGGCGTATCGAGCCGCTCACGACCATGTATTCCGCACTCAAAGCCCTGCATGTTGTCTGCGCCGTGCTGACGATCGCGGGATTCGTGTTACGCAGCGTTTGGCGGATCCGGGGGTCCCCGCTCGCCCGTCACTCCGTCACTCGTATCGCGCCGCACGTCATCGATACGTTGCTCCTGGCCAGCGGGATCGCGCTCGCATTCGAGCTGCGCGCCGGCAGCTGGCTCGGCAGCTGGCTGCCGGCAAAACTGCTGGGAATCGTCGCTTATATAGCGCTCGGATTCGTCGCGCTGCGATTTGCCCGCACGCCTCGCGCACGCATCCTCGCGTTGGCATCGGCCCTGGCGGCCTTTGCTTACGTGCTCGGCACGGCAGTCACGAAATCGCCGGCGAGCTGGTTCGCCAGCACGCTTCCCTGAAGCAACGACTTGAAAACAGGATTCTAGTCGTGCGGCACCTGCCCGGTGCGAGTCGCCAGCCGCGCGGCGGTCAACAGCGCCCCGGTATCCACGGGCTTGTTCATGATCCTGCAGTTCTCGAGCGGTCGCGCTTGCCTGACCACTTTGGACGTATCACCACTGACGATGAATGCTGGAATTGACTTGCCATAGTGGGCACGAATGTCACCGACGGCTTCCACGCCCGTGGATCCGTCGAGTAAATGAAAATCGGAGATCAACAGGTCCGGCGGCGCAGGGAGACGCTCCGCCAGCGCACGGGCGTCCGTCGCCGACGCCGCCGCGGCAACCTGGTAGCCCTCGGCCTCGAGCAGAAGGCTCCAGGCGTTCGATACGCTGACGTCATCTTCGATCAGCACGATTAGCCCGGAGCCCGTGCCGTGCGCCGGCACGGGCTCCGCTTCCGGGCGCACGGGACAGTCGCCGGCCGCCTTCGCAGTCGGAACGTACACCGAGAATCTCGCGCCCCGCCCCGGTTCGGAGTCGACCTCGACACGGTGGCCCAGCAGATCCGCGAGGCGTCGAACAATGGCGAGACCCAGGCCGAAGCCTTCCTTACTCGCCGTCGAGGCTGTGACTTGATGAAATTCCTGAAAAATGGCGTCGAGCTGATCCATCTCGATGCCGATACCCGTATCGACGACGTCGATACGGCACGCGCCATCGGCATTGGTGCATTCGAGGCGCACGCTGCCGGTATCCGTGTAACGAATGGCGTTCGACACGAAGTTCTGGATGATCTCCGTCAACAAAGCCGGATCCGTGCGTACCGTGGCAGCACAGCTTCGCGACGTGAAATCCAGTCCCTTGTGGCGCGCCTGGCGGGCGAACTCGGCCGAGAGGCGACCGATCAGACGCTGGATCGGAAACTCCTCGAGCTGGGGCGAAATTGCGCCCGCGTCGAGGCGACTGATGTCCAGCAGAGAATTCAGCAGATTCGTCATCGCGGCCAGTGAATCATCCTGGCTCTGGATCATATTTAGCGCACGCGGGTCGGTTACCGTGCGCCGCAGCGCGCCGTTCAGCAGCGTCAGCGCCTGCACCGGCTGGCGCAGGTCGTGGCTGGCGGCTGCCAGGAATGCGCTGTTCGCCTTGTTGGCACGCTCCGCCGCTCTCTGCGCAGCGATGATGTCCTGTTCCATGCGTTTGCGGTCCGTCACATCCCGAATGACGCTGGAGACGAACCGGCCGTGTGCGGAGCCGACCGGGCTCAGACTGATCTCTACCGGGAATTCGCTGCCGTCCTTCCGCTGCCCCACGAGTTCGAACCCTTTGCCCATCGGCCGTACGCTCGGCGCCTGCACATAGAATTGTCGGTGATTGCGATGGCGGCCGCGCAGGCGCTCCGGGAGCAGGTGCTCTATCGGCTTGCCGAGCAGCTCTGCACGGCCGTAGCCGAACATTTTTTCGGCCTGCGCGTTGACGATCGCAATTCTGCCGTTTTCATCGACGATGATCATCGCATCGGGCGCCGATTCGAGCAGCGTTCGGAAATAGGCCTCCGAATCGTCCGCGAGGCTGATTCGGCGAATGGCGCTTGCGACCATGAGTCCGTCGGGCGTCTGCACGGGCATCAGCGAAATTTCCGCCCGGAACCGTTCACCGTTTTTGCGCTGCCCGAAAAGTTCGAGCCCGGAGACCAGCGGGCGTGACCGCGGCGCTTTGGCATACCGGTTCCGGTGGCGACGATGGCGCTCCCGGTTCGCGTCGGGCATCAGCATTTCCACCGGCTGACCCAGCATTTCCGCCGCGTCATAACCGAACAGGGTTTCCGCCTCCCGGTTGACGAACATGATCGAACCGTCCGCGTCCGTAATGACCGTAGCATCGGACGATGCCTTCAGCAGTTCTTTGGCGACGTCGTTGGGCACGCTTTCAACACTCATCATGTCCGTATTATAAGCAGGCAATGCGGCCGATCGCCGAATACGCCGCTCCCGGGCCATACGTATCGATGCGTATTTGCCCGTCCCTTTCCGGCTGCTAGCCTGCCGCCCGAGAATCGCCAAGCCGATTTATACCTATTCCAACCCACACAATCGCCGCACGACATCCATGCAGCAAAGCCAGCCGCATAAGGCTCGAAGCCTTTGAGCCGCCCGTGAAAACCACACTCTCTTCGTGGCTGCTGATGCGGCTTTTGCTGCAGCCGAATGCGGTGTTTTCCGAACTTGCGAATACGCGGCCCGAGCCGCACGTGGTTTTTTTCCGCTACGTCGTCTGGCTCGCCATTTTTCCACCGATCTTTGCGTATATCGGCGCCTCGATATTCGGTTGGCGGGTCGGCGGCGCAACGCCGATCTTCGTGGAGTCCGGGCAGCTGGCTGTGATCAGCATCGCGTATTTTTTCATGCTGCTGTTAGGGTTCGTGAGCACTGCTCTCGTAGCGCAATGGATGGCTTCTACCTACGGCGCCCGCCATTCGCTCGGGATTCACTTCGCGCTCGTTACGATCATCGCACTGCCGCTCGCCGTAGGAAGCGTGATTCATCTGTATCCGCACGTGTTCGTCAACGTGCTGGTGCTGATACCGACGCTCATGTGGTGCATGTACCTGCTGTACAAGGGGCTGCCGATTGTGCTGAACATCAGTCCACAGCGCGGCATGCTGATGGCGTCCGCGCTGATCGGCTACTTGCTGGTTGCGGTCGTCAGCCTGCTCGGCCTGACCGTCGCCCTGTGGGCCCAGGGGCTGGGACCGAGCCTCGGAGTCTGACGAGTGGGCGCACCGGAAACCGCTTCCGAGCGATACCACGACCGCGTCGTGATGGCGCTGGTCCTGTGCGCAATCGCCTGGTCCGTGCTCGGCATGGCCGCAGGCGTTTACGTGGCTGCGGAGCTCATCTGGCCGGGACTCGATTTTGGTCAGCCGTGGCTGTCGTTCGGCCGGCTGCGAACGCTGCACACGAACGGCGTGATCTTCGGCTTCGGCGTGTCCGCGCTCATGGGGACCGCGTTTTACAGCGTACAGCGCACCTGTCACGTGCCGCTTTACGCGCCCGCACTCGCCTGGTTCTGCTGTATCGCCTGGCAGCTCGGCGTGCTGCTGGGCGGCGCATCGCTGCTTGCCGGGTGGAACGCGGCCAAGGAATACGCCGAACTCGAGTGGCCGTTCGACATTGCAATTACGGTGGTCTGGGTCTGCTTCGCAATCGTGTTTTTCGGCACGATAGCGAAACGGCGGATTCGGCCGATCTACGTGTCGAACTGGTTTTACGGCGCTCTGATTATCGTGATCGCAATGCTGCACATCGTCAACAGCCTGGCTGTACCCGTCACGCTGTCGAAATCGTATTCGCTGTTTGCCGGCGCGCAGGACGCGATCGTGCAGTGGTGGTACGGTCATAACGCAGTCGGGTTTCTTCTGACTGGCGGCTTCCTCGGCATGCTTTACTATTTTCTGCCGAAGCATGCTGAACGTCCTATTTGGAGCTACCGGCTGTCGATCGTTGCGTTCTGGGCGTTCACGTACAGCTACATCTGGGCGGGGCCTCACCATCTGCATTACAACGCCATACCGGACTGGGTACAGTCGCTCGGCATGATAATGAGCCTCGTGCTGCTGGCGCCGTCATGGGCAACGATGATCAACGGCATCATGACCGTGTCGGGCGCCTCCGAGAAGTTGCGCACGGACCCGGCGCTCAAGTTCATCGTCCTGGCTCTCGCGTTTTACGGGCTGGCGACGTTCGAGGGGCCGATGATGGCCATCAAGAGCGTCAACGTCGTCAGCCATTTCACGGACTGGACGATCGGCCACGTTCACTCGGGCGCGCTCGGCTGGAATGCCATGATCACGTTCGGCACATTCTATTTCCTCGTCCCGAGGCTCGTCGGCGCAGAGCTTCACAGCGTCCGCCTTGCCAACGTACATTTCTGGCTGGCGCTCGCAGGAACGATGCTCTACATACTGGCGATGTGGGGCGCGGGCGTCTCGCAGGGTCTGCTGTGGCTTGCACTCGACGAGCTGGGGGAGCTGAGCTTCAGCTTCAAGGACATCATGGCGAGCATGCCTCCCTATTATGGCCTGCGGCTCGTTGCCGGCGTCGTGTTCCTGCTGGGCACGGTGCTCATGGCGTACAACCTCGTAATGACGATTCGAGGCCGGCCAGTTGCCACGGTTCGACCGCCGCAGGTTAGCGACGAGTACCGCAGGGAACCGCCGCGCGCAGCGATCCCGTTGGAGGCGTCGCGATGACCGGCGTCGGTCTGCACAAGAAGCTCGAGGAGAATACGGGACTCCTGATATTCGGGATCCTGTTCGTTTCTGCAATCGGCGGTCTCGTACAGGTGCTGCCAAGCCTTTTCCAGGAGTCGCTCGCAACGCCGACTGCAACGACGGTCCCTTACGGGCCGGTCGAACTGGTCGGCCGGGACATCTATATCCGCGAAGCCTGCAGCGTCTGTCATTCGCAGCAGGTCCGGCCGCTGCTCGCCGAGACCCGGCGTTATGGTCCGTACTCCCGGGCCGGGGAATCCGTCTACGACCGGCCGTTCCTGTGGGGATCCAAGCGCACCGGCCCCGACCTGCATCGCATCGGCGGCAAATACTCCGATATCTGGCACCGCGTGCACCTGATCGACCCGCGCTCCGTCGTCGAGAATTCGATCATGCCTGCCTACCCCTGGCTCGAAGGACGCGCCGCCAGTGCGGACGGGGACATCCAGGCGAAGATGCGCGTGCTGCAGCGCCTGGGCCATCCGTACAGCGACGACCAGATTGCAGCGGCACCCGCCGCGCTCGAGAACCTGACCGAACTCGACGCTTTGGTTGCCTACCTGCAGTCGCTCGGCCGCGCGGCGCCATCCGGAGACATGCCGTGACGTACTTCCTGTTTGCCGGCGATATGCTCGTGATGCTGTTTATGACCGTACTGGTCGTGTGGGTGTTCTGGCGAACGTCCGACGAGACGATCGCCGAGTCGGCGCGAATTCCGCTGAACGACGAGATCCGCGATGACTGACCTTCCCTCGGATTTTTGGGGCGGCTGGATCGCAATCATTACGATCGTCAGCTTTGCTGCGCTCGGCTGGCTGATTTTCAGTATTTATTTCTCGGCACCGACAGCCGAGGAAGAAACAGAAGGACCTACCTGGGACGAAACGCTCAAAGAAGGCGCCCAGCCGGCGCCGATGTGGTGGTTCTGGTTCATCCTTGCCCTTATGGTGCTGACGGTACTTTACCTCATGCTGTATCCGGGGCTGGGCAGCTTCTCCGGGGCGCTGAAGTGGTCGCAGGGAGGTCGCCTCGAACAAAGCATGCACGATTACGCCGCCGAGTTCGGCGGCGTCCGCAAACTGGTCGCCGAAGCGCAGCTAACGACGCTGCAGTCCGACGCGGCAATGATGCGATCCGCCCAGCGGATTTACGACCGGCAGTGTGCCGTCTGTCACGGCTACGACGCGGCCGGTCAGGCGAACCTGTTTCCGAATCTGATTGACGAGGTATGGCAATGGGGCGGTACGACCGCTCAGATCGAGCAATCGATCCGTCAGGGACGCCGCGCCGTCATGGTCGGCTGGCTGCAGCTGCTCGGTGGTGACGATGGCGTGCGCCGGGTCGCCGACTACGTAAAGATAATCGGCAGCGAAGCTGCCGCCACGCATCCGGGCCGCGCGCCGTACATGCAATTCTGCGTAGCCTGCCATGGCCTTGACGGTGTCGGCAACGTCGCACTTGGTGCGCCAAATCTCGCCGACGACGTCTGGCTGTACGGCGACAGTGACGAGGCGCTCTACGAATCGATTGCGGTGGGACGGAACGGCATGATGCCCGCGTTCGCCGGCCGCCTGGATGACACGCAAATCCGCCTGCTGGTGGCCTGGCTGAGTCGCTAATCGGCTAATGGGGCCAGTGCACGATAGAACAGCCGCGCCGAGGCGATGATCAAAAAGCCGCCGAACGCCATGCTGAGCTGGCGCGCTGAGAACGCGTGCGCTATACGCGCACCAAGCGGCGCAAACAGCACCGTCGTAGGCGCGATGAAGGCAAACCCGAGCAGGCTCACATAGCCGAGAGTACCCGCGGGCACGCGCGCATCACCGATGCCGGTCACCATAAAACCGACGGTACCTGGCAGACTGATGACGAGCCCGAACAGCGCCGCGGTTCCGACTGCCCGATGAATCTGCTCGTTGAAAAGGCGCAGCGTCATGACCGACAGCACGCCGCCGCCGATACCCATCATGGTCGAGATCACCCCGATCGAGACCGGAATGGGAATGATCCAGGGTGTTCTCGGTACGCTCTGCGTGAGCTGCTTGGTCCCGGGAAAAAACACCATTCTGATCGCTACGAACAGTGACACCGTCGCGAACACGACCGCGAGCGCGCGACTGTCGAGCGCCGACGCCATCCACGCGCCGAGCAGCGCACCGATGAGCACGTACGCAGCCCAGCGGCGTACGATATCGAGGTCGACGGCCCCGCGCCGGTAATGCGCGCGCGCCGATGAAATCGAAGTTGGAATAATCGTCGCCAATGACGTCGCTACCGCCATATGCATGCGAATTGCGGCGTCCACGCCTACGTAGCCGAGCACCGCCTCGAGCATCGGAACGATGACGATGCCGCCACCGATTCCGAACAAGCCGGCCAGCACGCCGGCAATGCAGCCGGTCGCCAGCATCGCGGCGCCGAGAAGGACCC
>JBFHXQ010000121.1:0-8653 GCA_041598895.1 Woeseiaceae bacterium
AGCGTCATCTCCGGCAGCGTCAGGTCGTGGCGCGGCGAAAAACAGAGCACCCGGCATTCGCCGCTAACCGGCTGCAGCTGCATCAGGTGGCCAGGTTCCTGCACATCGGGTGCACATTCATCCGGTGTCAGCGCCGCGAAATCGTTTTCGAAGACAAACGTTTTCGAATACGCCGGATTGACCGCACCGTTTGCGCGCGCATTGCCGGGACAGAGATAGCAACTCGGGTCGTGGTGTGGCCGCTGGCTCAGGTCGGCATCTTCCTGCCTGCCGTGCCAGGGGCGTTTCGTTCGATGTGGCGATACCAGCACCCAGGTTTTGAGCAGCGGATTGAAACGCCGATGGGGATACTCGCTGGGGTCGAACTGCATGTCGCTGGCCTCGGTTGCTTAGCGGTTCATCATGATTTCGTCCGCGCCCGGCCCGATTTCTACGCGGTGACAGGCGGCGTCGTAGCCGACGTCTGCGCGATAGGCTTTGCCCACAACGCGAGTAAAGTCTGCCACCGCCGCTGTCTCGAGCAGGACGAGACCGCAGCCGCCAAAGCCGGCGCCCATCATGCGTGCGCCGAGCACGCCCGGCTGCTGCTGCGCCAGGCCGATCAGGACATCGAGCTCGCGACCGGTGACCTCGAAGTCGTCCCTGAGTGAGCGGTGGCTATCGTCGAGGAGCTTCCCGAAACCCGGCAAATCGCCCTGCTGCAGGCATAAGGCCGCATCCGTCACGCGCTGCTGTTCGGTAATGACGTGGCGCGCACGCCGGGCGATAACCGGATCATCGAGATATAAAAGCATTTCCTCGAGACGAGCCACTGGCACCTGGCAAAGATTATCAACGTCGACTACCTGCTTCAGCTTAGCCAGCGCCTGATCGACTTCCCGGCGCCGCTCGTTATAGGCAGACTCGGCCAGCTTTCGCGACTTGCCGGTATCCGCAACGAGAAAGCAGTAGTCGTCCAGGACCACCGGCACGTAGGTGACGGACAAATCGCTGCAGTCCAATAACATTGCGTGATCCCGGCGGCCCAGCGCGACCGCGCCATGATCCATGATGCCGCATTGGACACCGACAAACTCGTTTTCCGCGCGCTGCGCAAGCCGGCTCATCGCCTGCCGGTTCGCGAACCGATCCGGCGACGCGCGGTGACCGGTAAATGCCTCGAGCATTACGGCGATACCGATCTCGAGTGATGCCGATGAGGACATACCGCCGCCCGGAATATCGCCACCGACGGCGATATCCAGCGCGGGCACCTCGACGCCCAGCTTGCCGTATTCCACATACACGCCCTTCACGTAATCGCCCCAGCTCACCGGATCGCTGCGGGCAAGGTCGGCCTGCGGATCGAATTCGATATGATCCGGCTGATTGAGCGACACGACTCGCACGGTATTGTCGTCGTTTGGTCCCGCGACGAAACAGGTCCCGAACTGAACCGCTGCAGGCATCACGACGCCCCCGCAGTAGTCGATATGCTCCCCGATCAGATTGATTCGCGCCGGTGAAAAAAAGCGGCGTCGCGATGCTGCGTGTTTTCCCGATCGATACGTTCGATCAAAAAGCGCCTCGACGTCGGATAGCAGTTCGGTTTTCATGGCTGCTCGGTGTCGTTGTACCTTTCAAAAGGGTGGCAGAGCAAACATTTGTACTATTATTGCCCGCAAACTGTCGTACATTGCAAAAACTGATGCATGATGCACGACGCGGCGCGGCGGTAACCTGCGCACCGTTGCGCGACATCAATCTGTTACGAAATAACGCACGGGAATTCTACATGCAGCCTGTATCTCGACTTCTTGTGGTCTTCGCGGCAGCTTCGATCGCTGCTTGCGGCCCGGATCAAGGTGCTTCGACGAAGGACGTCGCGCCGCGCTTGGCATCGGGCGTTCATCTCGCAGCACTCGACCGCAGCGTGCGCCCGCAGGACGATTTTTATCAGTTCGTGAACGGCGGCTGGCTCGACGGCACCGACATTCCCCGGATTTACTCCGGCTACACGGTCTATCACGAGGTCATCGAACGGGTCGAGCAGCAGCTCCACGAGATCATCGAGCGCGCTGCAGGAAACCCGGGCACGGAAGGCAGCGAATCGCAGAAGCTAGGCGATTTGTACGCCACCTGGATGGACGTCGAAACGATCAATGCCGCCGGGATCGAACCGATCAGGGCCGAACTCGAGCAGATCGCGGCAATCGACTCCATCGACGCTCTGGTCCGCACGATGGCTTCGCTGTCGCGGTTGGGCATCATGGCGCCGTTCGAGACGTACGTCTACCCGGACTTCCAGGATTCATCCCGGTACACGGTTTACCTGGGTCAGAGTGGCATCACGATGCCGAATCGGGACTACTACCTCCAGATCGACAATGAAAACTTTGCAAAGGCCCGCGACGCGCTCGCGCCGTATGCCGAGCAGCTTCTTCTTCGCGCAGGTGTCGCCGACGCCGAAGCATCGATCGCAGCGGCCGACATCGTCGCGCTGGAAACGGCTCTTGCCGAGGCGCACTGGGACGCGGTGTCGAATCGCGACCCGAAAAAGATTTACAACCCTTACCCGATCGACGGCCTCGGCACGCTCGGCCAAAATTTTGACTGGCGCACCGCGCTCGGCATTATCGGCATCTCGGACGAGAAGCAGATCATCATCGAGCAGCCCAGCTTTTTCGAAGCGCTGGACGGCCTGCTGGCAAGCGTGCCGATCGAGACCTGGAAACACTACATGACGTTCCGGCTCCTCGATGGGGCTGCGGGCAATCTCGATGAGGCGACCGCCGCAATCCGCTTCGACTATCGCTACCGGACACTCTACGGGCAGGAACAGGAAAAACCGCGCTGGAAGCTCGGCATTGAACTCATCGACGCACTGCTCGGCGAGGCCGTCGGCAAGCTGTATGTCGCCGAGCATTTCCCGCCGGAGGCCAAGGCCAAGATGGACGAGCTCGTTGCCAACGTCATCGCGACATTCGACGCAACGCTCGACGATCTGGCCTGGATGAGCGAGGCAACGCGCGCCCGTGCCAAGGAAAAACTCTCGAAGTTCACGCCGAAGATCGGCTACCCGGACGAGTGGCGGGATTATTCGGCGCTCCGCATCGTCCCTGGCGACCACATCGGCAACGTCAAACGCGCCGTCGAATGGGAGCACGAAAGACAGATTGCAAAGCTCGGGACACCAGTCGACAAGAAAGAATGGGCGATGACCCCGCAGACGGTCAACGCGTATTACAGCCAGACGAAAAACGAGATTGTCTTCCCGGCCGCACGCCTGCAGCCGCCGTTTTTCCAGCTCGATGCCGACGATGCGATCAACTACGGCGCGGTCGGCGGCGTGATCGGCCACGAAATCAGCCACGGCTTCGACGACAAGGGCAGCCAGTTCGACGGCGACGGCAACCTCGTCGACTGGTGGACCGACGAGGATCGGGCGGCGTTCGAGGCTCGCACCGAAACGCTCGTCGCGCAGTTCGAGAAATTCGAGCCTGTCGAGGGCATGCGCATCAACGGCGAGCTGACGCTGGGCGAGAACATCGGTGACCTGTCGGGCGTCGCGATGGCGTACCGTGCCTACGTACGCAGCCTGAATGGCAAAGAGCCGCCCGTCATTGACGGCTTTAGCGGGCCGCAGCGATTCTTCATCGGCTACGCAATGTCACGCAAAGGCAAGTACCGTAAAGCGGCCATGGTCAGTCGCCTGGCGTCCGATCCGCACTCACCGCTGAAGTTTCGCGTTATCGGCCCGTACCGCAATATCGATGCTTTCCACGACGCGTTCGGGACAGAGGATGGTGACGGCATGTGGCTGCCGCCCGAGGAGCGCGTCAGGATCTGGTAGACCCGGTCAGAGCTGCTCGGCGACCAGCGGAACCCCCTACGCTCCGTTGCTAGGACGACACCGCGCCCGCGGCTGTCCTGGACGCGGCGATCCGAAGCACGGCATAACCGATGATTGCGCAGATCAGCGACCCCACGAGGAGACCCAGTCGGTCGATGCGGGCATAGCCCGCCCCGCTTTCCGCGAATGCGAGACCGGCAATGAACAGGCTCATCGTAAAGCCAATGCCGCACAGGAATCCGACGCCCAGGAAGTGCAGCCAGCGCACGTTCTGCGGCATCTGCGCTAGCCCAGTGAAGATTGCAAGCGCAGTGAATGCTATGACGCCGACCGGCTTGCCGATGAGGAGTCCAAGAGCGATCCCAAGTGGAACCGGCTCCAGCAGCATCTCGATGCCAAGGCCTTCCAGAGACACGCCGGCGTTGACGAACGCGAACATCGGCAAAATGCCGTACGCGACCCAGGGATGCAGGGACTCGATCAGCACTTCGATCGGCGTCTCGTCACCCTCCTCCATTTTTATCGACGGAATGAAAAGCGCGGTAATGACGCCAGCAAGCGTTGCGTGGACACCGGACTTGAGCACGCAAATCCAGAGTCCGATACCGAGCAATACGTAGGTCGCGATTTGCGTGACGCGCAGCCTGTTCGCGACGAGCAGCATCGTGAGAAACACCGCCGCCGACAGCAGTGAGACGACCGAGAGCCCCGACGTGTAAAACAGCGCGATGACGATAATCGCGATGAGATCATCGAGTATCGCGAGCGTCATGAGGAAAATCTTGAGCGCCGGCGGCACGCTCGTGCCGAGCAGCGCCAGCACGCCGAGTGCAAACGCGATGTCCGTCGCGGTCGGGATGGCCCAGCCGACGATAGCCTGCGGATCACCGGAATTCAGCATGACGTAGATCAGCGCGGGAATCGCCACGCCGCCGATCGCGCCGGCCGTCGGCAGCACGATCTGGCGTTTGTCCGCCAGATGGCCGTGCAGAACCTCGCGCTTGATCTCGAGGCCGATCAGGAAGAAGAACACCGCCATCAGTCCGTCGTTGACCCAGAGAAACAGCGGTTTTTCGACAGCCAGGGCACCAACGCGGACTTCGCCCTCTACATTCAGAAACGCAATATAGAGCTCGGTCAGCGGCGAGTTCTTGACCAGCATCGCGAGCACGGCCGCCACGACCAGCAGCACGCCCCCGAAGCTCTCCGTGTGCACGAAGCGCCCGAGTTTGCCGCCAAGTCGGTCGAACAGATCGTCCTCGCCTTGTTCTACGCTCATGAACACCCAGCCAGCCAAATCGCGGTCGAGTGTAGCAGCCGGTCTTCAGGCGTCAATTCAAGCAGGAGTTCTCGGTTATTTGCGCCGCAAAGCCTCTGTCGAGCGGCGCCCTCGCGCGAACGAAGACGGCGGCTACCCGGCCTCTCGGTCAAGCAGTGCGTAGAGGAGCTGCTCGACCCGCGCCTGCAGCTCCGGATCGGGTCTGGCGGCCGATAGCTCCTGAGCCGGCCTGGCCGGCGCATCCGCGTCCGCGTTGAGCAGACGCGGGTCGAGCTGTGCGGTGGCGGCCCGCGCGGCGGCCTCTGCGTCTGCGATGCTTTCCTTGATGTTTTTCGCGCCGCTTGCGCAGCCGGCGACGAAAACGCCCTGGCGCGAGGCCGCGACGCAGGCCCCGTCTAATTCGGTTGCGGCCAGATAGCCATCGTCCGTGAGATCAACGCCCGACGCCGCCGCGAGTTCGGCAATGCCGTTCGGGGGCTCGACGTCGGTGCACAGCACGACCATGTCGTAGCTGGCTTTCGTGTAACGCTTCGAGGCGAAATCCTCGAACGACACTTCGAGTGCGTGTTCCGGCGTCGCATCGACGTCGAACATCGTGCCCCAGCGCAGATCGATTCCCGCATCCACGGCAAATTGTCTTGCCTCCTCGAATACCTGATTCGATCCCGGCTGTGACAGCACGAGCACGGCGACGGTCGGGACATCCTGATCCAGGAGCTGCCGTACCTGGCTTGCGGCGATGTACATCGCGAAGCGAGACAGGTTGTCGATAACGAGGAGGATGCTGTCCGGGTATTCCTCGTTGGAAGGTCGCGTGGCGAATCCTCCGGTCGGTCCCGGCGTCTCCAGCAGCCGCTGCAGCTCTGCAGAGGTAACGATATCCGCGTGCCGGCCGTAACCCAGCTCGGCGTATGCCGTGTTTTCTTCGAGCTTGAACCCGGGCGCGAGAACCACTGCGCCCACATGCCGCTCGTGTGACTCCAGAAGCGGCAGATCGAAATATATTGCGTCGTCGTCACACACGTCGACACAGCGGTTGCACGGCAAATAGTTCGGCGGCGTGTTGAGGCAGCTTTCGATGTCTATCACGTAGGGCGCTGGAAACGTCTCCGCCAGCGGCGTGTAGATCGCCTTGCGAAACGTCAGCCCCGCGTCATATTCATTGGCACGGACGACCGGACACACTGTATGGCACAGCTTGCAGCGGGTGCACGCATCCGTGACGAAGCGTGCACGTTCGCTAATCATGGCTGTAAAGTTTCCAGGCCCGCCGGTCAATCCGTTCAGCGCCGCGTTGGTCAGGATTTCGATTTTTTCATTGGCCGCAAGCGCATCGAAAAGCGGAATTTCGAGCCCCTCGGCGCGATTGCCTATCGCCTTTGCCCGGGTCATCGGCGCCGCGAGGCGACCGCCGATGACAGGACCGCGTTCAACGACGACTACGCGCGCGCCGGCGGCCGCGCACTCCCGTGCCGCGTGCAAACCCGCCACACCGCCGCCGACGATCAAAATCGAATCGGTCATTGCGCTGCTTCATGCGTTACGTAGTCGATGCCCGCGGCGAACGCCTTGAGATTCAGATCGATGACGCGTGGCTGCAATGTCGTGCGTATGGCCTGCTCGATCGACTCGAGGCTGACGACATTGGTCCAGGCGACGAGATAGCCGAGCATGACGACGTTCGTCGCAAGTCGATTGCCAAGTTCTTCGGCAATCTGCGTGGCCGGAATTCCCGTAACCCTTGCGGCATCCTCATCGAAAGGACGAACGAGCGCCGTGTCGACGAGAATCCTGCCGTTTTCCGCGAGCGAGCCACGAAACTTCGAATACGCTTCCTGGAATAGCACCGCCAGCACGTCGGCCGCGATCACGAACGGATAGTCGATCGGCGCATCCGAGATGATGACGTCGGCCCGTGATGCCCCGCCGCGTGCTTCAGGGCCGTAGCTCTCCGTGCAGACGGCCTCTTTGCCGTCAAACAGGGCAGCCGCCTTGCCGAGCATGCGTCCGGCAAGCACGATCCCCTGGCCGCCCACGCCTCCGAAGCGAATCTGCGTCGTCACCGGCTCGCTGTCGATTGCCTCGGACATATGTCTGTCACTGGACCTAGCCCAGGTATTGCTCGTGTTCCATATCGACGAAATTACCGACCGTGATCGGCCTCGATTCGTCGAGCAGATCGATATCGTGGTCCTCGAGATTTTCTGCGCCGTGCTCGATGCGGCAACGCTGCCGGTAGATCTCCATCTCGTGAAGTCCGTCGCCGATCTTGTTGGACTTGCCGAAGCTCGTCGGACATGGCGCGAGCACCTCAATGAAGCAAAAGCCCTTCTTCTGCATCGAGCGCAGCACGGCGTCCTGGAATTCGCGAACGTGGAGTATCGTCCAGCGCGCGACAAACGGGGCGCCGGTGGCTTTCGCCAGATACGGCAGGTTGAATGGACGCTCGACCACGCCGAGAGGTGCCGTCGTACCGCGAGCGCCGATGGGCGTGGTGGGTCCGACCTGGCCGCCGGTCATGCCGTAATTGAAGTTGTTGATGCAGATGACATTTACATTGACGTTGCGGCGCGCCGCGTGGATCAGGTGATTACCGCCTATCGACGTGAGGTCGCCATCCCCGCTGATGACCGTGACCGCGAGTGACGGATTGTGGACTGCGATACCGAGCGCGAACGGCAATGCACGACCGTGCGTTGCGTGATACGAATCGACGTTGACGTAACCCGCGGCCCGGCCACTGCAGCCGATGCCCGACACGCAGACGTGCCGATCCTCCTCGATCCCTGATGCGGCGATTGCGTGGGCATAGCCGTGAATGACCGTGCCGATGCCGCAGCCGGCGCACAGGATGTGCGGCAGGCGATCTGCCCTGAGCAGCCTGTCTATAGGATGAAGGTTGGCCGCGGGTTGAATCGTTTGTTCGCGTGTACTCATGATCGGATCAGTTGCAGGATTGCTGCAGGTGTCGGCATCGTGCCGCCCGCGTGATTCAAACGCAGCACCGGCAGTTGCGTCAGCCGCTCGACTTCGCGCCGCATCTGCCCGAGATTCACCTCGGGCACGATGAAGCGCCGCACCGTGCCGCACGCGATGAGTTCACGAATGCGGGCTTCGGGGAACGGCCATACGGTCACGGGCCGCAGCAGACCGCATCTGATGCCCTCGCGGCGGCCTTCGATCACCGCGTGCCGGGCCGACCGGGCGGTGCATCCGAAGGCGATGACGACGGTCTCCGCATCATCGATGTTCGTTTCCTCGTGCATCACGATGCTGCTTGCATTGAGGCGGATTTTGTCGACGAGTCGGTTGACGAGTTTGTCGTGCGTTTCGGCATCCGTTCTCGGATAGCCGCGCTCATCGTGCGTCAGACCGGTCATGTGCACCTTGTAGCCCTCGCCGGCATGCGCGATCGGGGGCACCAGATCCGCGTCCGCCGCGTAGCTCAAAAACGGGCTGTCTCCAGGCGCGAAATGCGGCCGCTTGCGCGCAACATAGGGGACCTCGGTGTCCGCCGGGATTACGACTCGCTCTGCCATGTG
>JBFHXQ010000122.1:0-8619 GCA_041598895.1 Woeseiaceae bacterium
CAGCTCCTTCACCTTCGGGCTGGGTTCAAAATCCATGGGGTCCTCTCAGAGCCTGACGGCCGCGCCCATTCGCGCCCGTGGCACGGCAGTATGCCTGAGAGTCGGCGTACGGATAAGAGATGCGGCGATGCTGGCCGCAGCGGTCGGCGCGGAATTAGTCGTCGTAGCGGCGAATCTTCTCGAGCAGGTGCTCGCCGGTGCTGTTGTAGGGATCGCAGCCCGGCTCGTCGTCCATAACCAGTTCCAGATTCGTCACCTCGACTTCCGGCACGGGCCAGACCTGCACCTCGGTCTCGATCGGCGGCTGCTTGCGCGCCGCGGCGTCGGTCGCCTTGTCTTTTCCGGCCTTCCAGGTTGACATAATGCCGTCTCGGTCTATCGTAGTGCTCGTTTGGAACGAGTCTTGATTATCGACAATAGGGCGCGTTCCCCGCAATGTCAGCGGTCGGGAAGTTTCGACCGCTCGTCGGACGCCAACGGGGCGGCGGGCCACCCGCGGCGAGTTCGGTTCGCGAAACCACGTGTCGCGATTGCTAGAACCTATCTCGACATCGTACGCTGCCGCGATCGTTCCCCGCATATATAAGGAACCACGGAGTGATCCAGACAGACGTCGTCATCGTGGGCGCAGGCCCCTGCGGCCTGTTCCAGGTTTTCGAGCTCGGCCTGCTCGGCATCCGCTGCGAGGTCGTCGACTCGCTTAAGCAGGCGGGCGGCCAGTGCACCGAGCTGTACCCGGACAAGCCCATCTACGACATCCCGGCCGTGCCCGTGTGCACCGGCGAAGAGCTCACCGATCTTCTGTTGAAGCAGATCGAGCCGTTCGACGCCGGGCTGCATCTCGGTGAGGAGGTCACCGTGGTGCGGCCGATCGACGAAGAGCGCTTTCACGTCGAGACGCGCGGCGGCAAACAGTTCGAGGCGCGGGCGATTGTGATTGCCGGCGGCGTCGGATCGTTCCAGCCGCGCCAGATCAGGGTGCCCGGCGCCGAGGCCTACGAGGGCAAGACGCTTCATTATCGCGTGCGCGATCCGCAGCAGTTCGCCGGCAAGAAGCTCGTGATTCTGGGCGGCGGCGATTCGGCACTCGACTGGGTCCTCGAGCTCGCCAACACGGCCGCCCACATCACGCTCGTACACCGTCGCGACGAATACCGCGCCGCGCCCGCGTCGGTCGCGAAGATGCGCGAGCTGGTAAGCGCCGGCAAGGTCGACGTCTTCGAGAACTCGAAAGCCACGGCCATCGACGGCAACGGCGGGCAGATTTCGAGCGTTACGATCACGCCCAAGGACGGCGATCCCGTCGAGGTGGACACGGACCATCTGCTTGTGTTCTTCGGGCTCGCGCCGAAGCTGGGACCGATCGCCGAGTGGGGCCTCGACATCAACCGCAAGACGATCAACGTCGACACGGAGAATTTCGAAACGTCGGTACCCGGCATTTATGCCGTCGGCGACATCAACTACTACCCGGGCAAGAAGAAGCTGATCCTGTGCGGCTTCCACGAAGCGGCGCTTGCGGCATTTGCGATCAAGCAGCGTCTCGAACCCGGCAAGAAAGTGCACGTGCAGTACACGACGACCAGCCCGATCATGCACGAGCGCCTCGGCGTGGGCGACTAGCCGGGCACCGGCCGCAGGGTCAGGCAGTAACTTTTACTGCCGAAGCGGCCTCGGAGATCGATGCTTCGAAGTCCTCGGCGGGCGCCGGCCTGCCGAGGAAGTAGCCCTGCGCGTAGTCGCAGCCCAGTTTCCTGAGCTCGTCGAGCATCTCCTTGCTCTCGATCCCTTCCGCGACGACTGACAGCCCGAAGCTCTTGGCAATGCTGAGCGTGTGATCGACGATTTTGTAGTCGTCGGGATCCTCGAGCATACCCATGACGAACGTGCGGTCGATTTTCAGCTCGTCCGCCGGGATCTCTTTCAGGTAGGCGAGCGACGAATAGCCGGTGCCGAAGTCGTCGATCGATACACGCGCACCCAGGTCGCGCAGCTGCGTCAGAACCGCGTGGCTGGCTTTAGGATCGAGCATCAGCGCGTTCTCGGTGACCTCCATGGTCAATGACTGCGGACTGACGCCCCAGATATTGGACGCATTTCGCACCACGTCGACAATTTCCGGCGTCTGGATAATGCTCGGCGTAATGTTCACGGCCGCGTTCAGGTGCGGCATGATCTGCTGCCAGCGGCTCAGGTCGCGGCAGGTGCGCTGGATCGCGAATTCGGTCAGGTCGACGATGTGGCCCGTCGTCTCGGCCAGATCGATGAACACCTCGGGGGATATCGCGCCGATCTCAGGCTCGTGCCAGCGCATCAGCGCCTCGACGCCGACGACCGTGTCGTTCGAAAGCTCGACCTTCGGCTGATAGTTGAGCGTGAGCTCGCCTGACGCTATGGCCTTGACCAGCCGACTCTCGAGCCCCCAGTCCAGAAACATCTTCTCCGCCGCGCTGGTTTCGAAGAAACCGAGCTGCTCCTCGGTCTTGCGGACTCCGAGCGACGCGATCTCTGCCGCACGCATGAGCTCGTGCGGGTCATCGCCCTGCTCCGGACAAAGCGCGACGCCGATCGTTACGGTCACGTTCGAGCGCTCGACCTGATTCGCGATCTTCTCCTTCACGAGCTTTCGTACTTTGCGCGCTGCGAGCGCAACGTGGCCGCGATTGTTGAGCCCGTAAAGCAGGACCGCGAACTTGCGATCGGACAGACGTTCGATCGAGTCCTTCTGGCGTGCAATCGCGCGCAGCTCTTTGTAGAACTCGTTCAGTACGTCGCCGGCCCGCAGGTGGCCAAGCTTCGCACACAGGTGTTCGATGCCGCCCACATGGACCAGCAGCACCGCGATATCGTCGCGCTTGCGCACCGCCTTGGCGATGTGTCGGCAGGCGCGCGAGATTCCGTCGCCGTGCAGGAATGGTAGCTGGATCGACGTCGTGCTCACGAATCACCTCAGTCGATGAAATACTCGGTCGGGTTAATGCCGTGGCTTCCGGGCGGCAGACCCTTCTCGATCCACAGCGACGAATCTCCCGTCGCATTGACCGTCTCGCAGTTCAAATCAAGGATCTTGAATTGATCCAGGGTTTTCTTGCTGCGATCCATAATGACCATGACTTCGGGCCGCAGACGCCGGATCGCATTCTGTCTGGTCACGATCGCGATATCGCCCGTGTTCAGCTCGACCAGCGTACCGGTCGGGAATACGCCGATCGCGCGCGTGAACTGCTCGACGATCTCGGCCTGGAATTCAACGTCTGCCAGCTTACGCAACTGTCGCAACGCATCATGCGACGACACGTGCTTCGCATAAGGACGCGGCGTGATCATGGCATCGTAAGCGTCGACGATGGCGGCGATGCGGCCGAACACCGGGATGCTGTTTCCGCTGAGGCCTCTGGGATAGCCCGTGCCGTTAAAGCGCTCGTGGTGGTGCTCGACCATCTCTAATACGCGTTCATCGACGCTGCCGGACGCTTCAAGGATTTCGAGGCCGAACTGCACGTGGCGACGCATCAGCTTCTTCTCCGCGTCGTCCAGCTTGTCGGGTTTTTGCAGTATCTCGTTTGGAATCTGCGTCTTGCCGACGTCGAGTACCATCGCGCCGACCGCAAGCACATTCATATCGTCACGATGCAGCCCGATCTGCCGTCCCAGTATCGTGGCCCACACTGACGAAGCCAGCGAGTGCTGATACAGGTAATCGTTCTTCTTCTGCAGCCGCATCAGGCACGCGAGTGCCGCCGGATTACGCAACACGCTGTCGACCATCGGCGAGACGGAGGCTTGCAGGCGCTCGTAGTCCAGATTGCCGTTCGCGCGCAGATTGTCCATCACGTTTTGAACGGTCGATTCGACCTTTTGCTGCACCTTGGTCGCAGTCTTGATTTCGGCGCCGAGACCCGTTTCTTCGTCGTAAAAGACGTTCGTTTGAACGACGGCTGGCGGGCCCCCGTTGCCGTTACCGCGCCCGAACGAAAACAGCGATCGGAGGCTGAAGCCCTTATTCGGCTTATCAGTACCGTTGTTCTCGTCTGACGCCGCCGAAGAGCCGTTGATTGCTCGCGCTTCGGGCTTGCTGGGCGGCAGCGTCTCGCAGCTCACATATACCTGCCGGCAGTACTCGCGGAGTTCGGCGATCTCGTCATCGTCGCGAATATAGAAGCCCTGGAATAGGAACGGCGTCTCCAGCCATGGCCGGTCGAGTTCGGCGACGTACATGCCGATTTCGAGGTCCCCGACATCCACGAGTTTTCTTCTGGTCACGGACGTGAATCCTGCACTCTCATCACCTGCCTTGTATCGGCTGGCGCACCGAAAAATTGAGGGGCAGATGGCACCGCGCCGTGGTTTTATTGCAGCTGGTGGTCCAGCGCCTCCTCGATGGCAGCCCGGATCGGGCCCTCCATAATCGCCAGCGCAAAGCCGAGCCGGATATTGAGTTCGATGTGGCTCTCGTCCACCTCGAGATAGCCGCTTGCGCCGGAGCCTTTGACGTGCAGGTGATTGCCGCGCCACTCGCTGTGCAGGGGGAAACGCTCTTTGAGTTCTTCGGCTACGCGTTCGGCACGACGACGGGCTTCGTCGATACCGAGATCGTGACTTCGTCGGATGCGCATGCGACTGATAGATCGGGTGCGGATTGACCGGGAGGCGGTTTCAGGAGCGATAGTACCATCGACGCGGCAATCGAAAGGGTGCTCGCCGCTCCCCCGCCGGTGTCTTAGGCGGCGTCGACGACGCGCGGCGTCGGTTTCTGACGGCTCGATGTCGCGACCCGATCTCGGCCCGCGCGTTTTGCGGCATACAGTGCCTCGTCCGCGAGCTTCAGCAGCGTATCGAAGGTCGAAGCCTGCGGTCCGACCTCGGCGACGCCGAGGCTGAGCGTTACATGCACCGCATCCGTATGCGCGGCGTCATCGTGCATGGCTTTGCGAATGCGTTCCGCCACGACGGCGGCCGACGCCGCATCCGTCTGCGGCAGCAGCACGATGAATTCCTCGCCCCCGAATCGGCCGACGACGTCGGTCTCGCGAACTTCGCTGCGGCAGATGTCCGCGATCCGCTTCAGCGTCCTGTCGCCGGCGGCGTGCCCGTGTGTGTCGTTGACGGCCTTGAAGTGGTCGGCATCGATCAGAATCACGCTCAGGCGATCACCGTAGCGCTTGTAGCGCCTGAGCTCGGATTCGAGTCGCGCGAACACGTGGCGACGATTGTACAGGCCGGTCAGCGGGTCGGTCATCGCCTGTTCCTGGAGCCGGCGTTTGAGGCTGTTACCGAGATAAAGATGGCGCAGCGCGATCAGCGCGACGATCCAGACGAGCACGGCGCTCATCGTGCGGTTTGCGAGTGCAGTCGTGTAATCGGCGCCGACGGGTGAGAACGTCAGGCCGATGCCGGTCAACGCCGTTCCAGCGACGGCGAGCGCGATCACGAGAACGGTCGAACGCGCGAGCAGGCCAAGAAGCGGCAGCGCGATGTAGGGAATGCCGGCGGCAAGGCCGAGCGGCTGCGACAGATCGAAGATCAGCGTCCCCGCCGCCGCCGCCACAGCCAGCAGCGTCGCTACGCGCACGGACAGTGATCGCACTGCCAGCATCGAGGCTCCCTATTGCACTTTCATTCAACCGGACTTCAGTTTAGACCGCTGCGGACAACAAAAATCGTGACCGGTTCGAGAAAATGAGCCTACATTTGTGAATTTCATCACAATTTTGATTGAATTGCAGGCCGATTTTGGCCACCGGGCGAGCGCGATTGGCGCTCCTGGCCGCCTCGCGGCCGGCGCCGGCCCGCTCAGCGCGATGACCGGGCCGCCCGCGGTCGTCGTGCGGTTCAGATTGCACGCCCGACGCGCTAGACTGATGAGGAACAATAACTTAAGCCCGCTGGCAACACCGGGCGCACGCGTTGCGATCGCGAACAAGAAGAATCGAGGGGGGCAACGACACTGTCTGTACCGCTGCACGAACACGCCGACGGCGAGATCACGCGCGAATCGCTGGTCAAGATCCTGGAGATTATGCACCGTCTCGCGGCGCCGGAGGCGATGCCCGAGCTGCTGCGCGAGATTATCGAGGTCGGCAAGGTCGCGATAGTCGCCGAAGCCGGCGCGCTGTGGCTCACGGACCGCAGCGCCGGTGACCTCGTCATGGTCGTGCCGTCCAGTGACGAGCCGCCGCGTCTCGGCCCGGGACAGGGGCTCGCCGGCCAGTGCGCCGAGCGCAGTGAGATTATCAATGTCGCCGAATGCCGCGACGATCAGCGTTTTCTGGATAAGCCCGTCTCCGTACCTGCTTTCGAGACCCGCTCGCTCCTGTGCGTGCCGATCCTCGGTCAGGACGATGTGACGCTCGGCGTCATGCAGTGGCTCGGCGCGATGCCGGGACAGTTCGATCACCATGACGAGTGGATCGGCCCGGCGCTTGCCGCTGAGGCGGCCATCGCGATCCAGCACTCGTACATGACCGACGAGCTCCTACGGCATGCGATCCTCGAGCAGGAAGTCGCCGTGGCGCGCGAGATCCAGATCAGCACGCTGCCGGACGCGATGCCGCACGTCCCCGGCTACGATCTGCACGGCGAGTTTCTGCCCACGGACCACACCGGCGGTGACCTGTTCGATCTTGTCGTCCTCGACGGCCGGCTGTTCATGCTGCTCGGCGATGCGACGGGTCACGGCTTCGGGCCGGCGCTGTCAGCGACGCAAATGCAGGCGATGCTGCGCGTCGCTTTCCGGCTTGGCGCCGACCTCGACGACGCGTATCGGCAGGTCAACAACCAGCTCGCCGAGGACCTGCCTGACGACCGCTTCATCACGGCATTCATCGGTTTTCTCGATCCGAAAACGCATGTCGTCGAATTTCATTCCGGCGGCCAGGGTCCGATCCTGCACTTCCATGCGGCGGACGGCCGCTGTGACTGGCATGCACCGACGAGCTTCCCGGTCGGCGCGATGGAGATCGACGACGCCGGACGTTCCGAGCGGCTCGAGCTTGCGCCGGGCGACATCCTGGCGCTGATATCGGACGGCATCTACGAGTACACCGCGGCCGACGGCTCGCAGTTCGGCGAGCAGCGCGTCGGCGACGTCATCCGTGAGCACCAATCGCTGCCGATGGCCGAGTTGAGCCAGAAACTCGTCGATGCGGCGTTTCGATTCGGCGGCGACGCCCCGCAGGCGGACGACATCACGCTCGTGCTCGCACGGCGGCTGCCGGAGGAGTAAAGATCATGGCAGAACACGCAGCCCGAAAATTTCCGCGCAGCGTCGATGAACTGAAGCACATCGTCGAATTCACACACGCGTTCTTCGAACAGGCCGGCATCGATCCGTCGCTGCGCTACATCGTCGATCTGTGCGTCGAGGAGCTGTTCGTCAACATGATCAGCTACAACAGGGAGACCAGCGCAGATATTCTCATCGAGATGCAGCCGCACGAGCGCGGCATCGAAGTCAGCCTGACGGATTTCGACGTCGACCGCTTCGATCCTCGTGACGTCGACCCGGTGGACGTCGACGCGCCGCTCGAGCAGCGTTCACCCGGAGGTTTGGGTCTGTATCTGGTGCTGAAAATGGCCGACGCGATCCACTATGAATACCGGGATCGCACGAGCAAGATAACGTTTATTGCGGACAGGAAGTAGCGCATGTTTGAGATCGGTTTCGGAGAAGGGAGCGCAGTCGTCGTCAAGGGGCGGCTCGATGCGGCACAGGCACCTCGCGCACAGGAATTTCTCGACTCGGTCGGCAGCGACTGCGTGCTCGACATGAGCGAGCTCGAATACATATCGAGCGCCGGCCTCGGCGTGCTGCTGCGCACACACAAGCGGCTGATGGCGGACGGCAGCGGCCTGAAGCTCACGGGCGTCAGCAGCCACATCCGCGACATATTCAGCTATTCGGGCTTCGACAAGCTGTTCGAGATCGAGCCGTCCGGCGGCGGCTAAAAAACAAGGCAGATCGGCACCAACTTTTTGCGCGCTGCGGAGTACTTATGAACAGGGACCAGGAGATCAGGTTGGTCACGGACTGCCAGCTCGGCGACAGGCGGGCCCTGGATACGCTGGTGCGGCAGTATCAGCGGCCCGTGTACAACGCCGCGTATCGCATGCTCGGCAATGCCGATGATGCCGCCGATGTGACGCAGGCCACGTTTCTCAAGGCCTTGGAAAGCATCCACAGCTTTGACAAGAAGTTCAGGTTTTTCAGTTGGATATATCGGATTGCGCTGAATGAATCCATCGATCGTCTCAAAGCAAGCCGCCGATTCGAGCCTTTCGACGAGGCTCGGGCGGCCGACGGCGACCGGCCGCAGGACGAGCTGTCGCGCGCGCAGTCCGCGGATCAAGTCCAGAGGGCGCTCATGCAATTGAATGCAGACCTTCGCAGCGTGCTCGTTCTACGCTATTTCAGCGAACTGAGCTATGCGCAGATCGGCGAGGTCCTCGACCTGCCGGGCAAAACGGTGAAATCGCGCCTGTTTTCGGCGCGCCGGCAGCTGAAGGCCCGGCTCGAACATCGCGGGGTATCGGGGTCATGAGTATCGAGCGCGCCTTCGAACTTCTGAGTGCAGAACTCGACAACGACCTGTCGCCGGACGAGCAGGAAGAGCTGCGCGG